>CAZWGG010000041.1:0-15708 GCA_964633305.1 uncultured Bacteroidales bacterium | reverse complement strand
AAGGTATCTCCTGTCCGATATATACAGAAATGCTTAGTTGTTAATGACGGATTCCCTAAAAATTTAATTCCCTTAATAGATACATGATTGGATTCAATACGAAAAATATAAGTACAGTATTCTCCAGCAGGATTTTGTGGTAAAGAAGCAGATATAATTGTTGGCATCCTTACCGGGTCCCATTCACTATCATCGGGCATAATATTTGTTATACTCAATTGTGAGATTAGTATCAAGGTAATATAAGCCAGGTTCTATTTTTAGAAATAAGGGTTTGTCTCCTGTATAATCGTTTACTAATGATATACCGGCTGTAAGTGTTTTTAGTGGATTTCCAAATGAACCATCGTTGTTGTCATTTCCTGACTTGCTATTTATGTATATTGTTTGTGTATTACAAGATTGTAAATGTAAAACACTATATATAACAAAAAATATTTTTGTTAGTAATATTTTCATGATATCTTCATTAATTTGTTTTTGAAAAATGAATTTATAATTTTCTGAAATTCTTATTTTTCACTTTCACACTTTCTGAACAAAATTCATCTTTTAAGTTCGTTATAAAACCTTACCATACTTATATCTATTGCACCATGAGGACATATCTCCATACAACACAGACATAGTATGCAATTCTCCTGATCAACAAATATTTTAGAACCGTCGTCTTTTATACATTCTTTTGGACAGTTATCAAGGCATAAATAGCAGCTTTCACATTTATCATAATTGATTTTTATCCTGTATTTATGCAGCTCGTATAATTTATCTCTTACTTCAAGATTATTACTGGTGTATAATGAAGGTAATTCAAAATCTTTTAATTTAAGTTGTTGTGGTGGAGTATAATTATAATATGTAATTTTTTCATTGCGGTCCTTTTCATAAAGGATTTTCTTTCCATAATAATTTGTTCTTATCTCTTCATTTGAGAATCCTAGTAATTGAGAACAATATTCATCCATTAATAACCCATCATTTCCTATTAAAAATAATGATATTTTTTTCATGTTGCCTTTTGTTCCCGGCCCATTCCCCGATAATCCTTCAATTGCGTCCATGACAGTAAGTTCGGGTTTTTTTACTGCATATATTTTAATGAGAGTTTCTGAAAAATCATCTATACTTTTGGCCAACGTATGCAAACACGCTTTATGTTTTCCCCGTATAATGCCAAAAATATTTTTTATTGCCCCGGTAAATCCTGTCAATCCATGTGTTTTAAATTTAGGTACATTTATAACATATTCTGCATCTAAGTATTCTTTTGAAACCGGAATCTGGTATGTTTTATTACTTACTAGAAATGTTTTCTCAATAACACCTGACTGGCCAAGAAGTATATATTTACAATTGTACTTTTTAAGTACATCATACATTCCGGTTATTTTAATTAACTCTGTAAAATCAGATTCTTTTACATCTCCAATTGGATTTTCTCCAACAACCGGAATAGCACCATTATTAAGGGCATATTTTATTATTTGTTCAACTATAACCGGATGAGTTGTTATTGCTTTGTCTGGTGAGTGGGGCAAACACAAATTTGGTTTTATTAATACCTCTTTGCTTTTTTTTAGAATTTCCTTCTGATCAGGATAATCATCAAAGTATTTTTCAATAATATTATAAATATAATCTCCTTCATAATTCTTACACTCTGTAACTTGTAAATTTGATGTCATACAATTAATGGTCTATGAAGTTTTATTAACTCAATTCATTTAAAATTAATTACACGGTTACGTCTATCGGTCTCTTAATCAAAACTTCTTCAATAGGTAATTTATCATCAGTAATAACTGTTCCCAGAATATTATTGATGTTGTTTGCTATTCTCTGTATTGTCAATTCAGAATATTTATTACAATAAAATATTTCTATTTCTATTGATTCTTTATTTTCTTCTATTAAAAATGATAAATGATGTCTTGAAGTTTTTTTCTTTTTTCTAACTTCCTCAATAACTATTGAACCTTTTTTATTTTTATATTCAAGTGGATGGTTATAACTTAAATAATTAACTTTTATTGCCAGGAATTTTGATGTATTTTTTAGATTTTCTCTCAAAATTTCTTCAACAAGTTCAAAAGGATAATCGGAATTGTCCCTTGCATTGAAATATGAAATAGAAACATTTTTCAAATTTTCATTAAACGGTAATTTAGAATTAATCTGGGTTCGTATAAATAATGAATTAATTATACATCCAATGATTTTTTTTGTATCTGGTGTTTCTCTGTTTGAGGAAATAGATTCAATAGTAATATCACTTAATTTTGTTTCATTAGTAAGTGATATTTTTATTACTGTTAAAAGCAATACATATAATGAGGTTTTATTTTTAGTTGCAAATGCTTTTAAATCAGAAGTGTTTTTGTCGGGAATTAATACACTAACGGAACTTATTCGTATATTACTTTCTTCTCTGGTTATATCAAATTCAGGATAATTGAATTTATAATTTCTTAAATTATTTATCCAGAATTCTTTTTGTGATTGTAAAAGGTTATTTTTCAGAAGATTGTTTTGCCACAAGGCATAATCAAAGTAATCAATTTTTACCGGTTCTGTTTTTTTGTAAAAATACAAGTCAAAAATTCTTTCAACCACCAGCTTTAAAGATACTCCATCAATAACAGTATGATGTGCATCAAATAATAAAATTGATTTCTCATGGTTAATTTTAATTATTTTTATTTTACAGAGTGGAGGTGTATTAAGTTTTAAGTAAGGTTTCAGATATTTTTCAAAAGAAAATTCATGCTCATTTTCAATTTTTAAAAACTCAATGTTATAATCTGAGAATTTGTTATCTGTTTGGTAGTATTCATCATTTTTTTTATCAATGGATGCTCTTAAGATTCTGGTAGAATCAATGGTATTAACTATAGATTTATAAAGATGGTCAAAATCAATATTCCCCGATATTCTATACGCTACAGCTACATTATATGATAAGGTATTAACATGGGAAATATCTTTCACCATATTCAATTGAACTAATGACAGGGGAAATTTCTCTTTAGTCCTGGTTACAATAATTGGAGGAAGTATTTTTCTACACTTGTTTATACTTTCAAGCATTTTTGCAATAGTTGGATTTGAATAGAAATCCAACAATGAATAACTGACATTGAAATGGGAACTTACTTCATAAATTAGTTGACTTGCCAATAAAGAGTTACCTCCAAGTTCAAAGAAATTCGCATTGTTGTCAAAAATTATTTTATTTCCTAATATAGTATTCCAAATTTTATATAGTTTTCTTTCGTTCTGATTTTTTATTTCTTTTTCTTTACTTACAAATTGGTCATGTTCTGAGGGTAATTTTGTAACATCTAATTTGCCATTTATAGTTAAGGGAACTTCGCTGATTTTAACAAAGAAGCTGGGAATCATATAATCACGAAGGAATTTACTTAAAATGTTTTTCATTTCACTATGGGAATGGTATTTTTTCCCCATATAATATGCACATAAATATGGATTTTCATTTAAATCGTGTTTCTCAATAACAAAGGCATCCGAAACTCCATCGATATTAATAAGTGCTTCTTCAATTTCCTCTGGTTCAATTCTGAATCCCCTGATTTTTATTTGCTTATCATTTCTGCCAATATATATAAGATTTTGTTCATCCAGGCATTTAACAATATCACCACTGCAGTATAACCTTTTATTATTATAATTTATGAATTTGGTCTGTGTTAATTTTTTATTGTTTAAATAACCTCTGCCAACTCCGCCACCGCCAACAAGTAACTCTCCCTCCAATCCCGGGGCAGGATTTTGTATTTTATCAGAGCGAATATATAAAAAGGCATTACTTAACGCCGTGCCTATATTACTGCTATCAGCAGAAGCGTCCGATAATGAAAGGTTTTTAAATGTTACATGTACTGTTGTTTCAGTTATTCCAAACATATTAATGAACTCAATGTAAGGGAACCTGGTTTTCCAGTTTTTTACAATAGAAGGATTTAGCTTTTCTCCACCAAAAATTATATATCTTAAAGATTTGGGTACTGTATCCTTATTTATTTCTAATTTACATAGATTTCTAAAGGCCGACGGTGTTTGATTTAAAATAGTAATTTTTTCATCCCTTATTAATTTTATAAATGCCCCTGAATCTTTGGCGAGACTTCTTGGAATGATTATTAACCTGGCTCCATTAAACAAAGGGCCAAAAATTTCCCAAATAGTAAAATCAAATGAATATGAATGAAATAAACACCATGTATCTTTATGGTTAAAAACAAATCTTTCTTTTGTTGCTTCAAAAAGAGACATTACATTTCTATGCTCAATCATTACACCTTTAGGGTTACCGGTAGTACCTGATGTATAAATGATATACGCAAGATTTGAACCTTTTATTTGTGAATTTTTAAATGTCCCATTCTGAAAATTTATACTTTGATCAATATTTATTCTTTTGGAATTGTTTATGGAAACAGATTGATTACTATCGGTTAATACAATACGGGCATTACTGTCATTAATAAGAAATGAAACTTTATTCAGGGGGGTTTCAATATCAACAGGTAAATATGCACAGCCTGCTTTTAATATAGCAAGAATACTTACAATCATTTCGATTGATGGTGGCAGGATGATAGCAATTATCTCTTCCTGGGTGACACCTTCATTAACGATTTGAATAGCAAGATTATTTACTCTTTTATTCAGTTCTTTATAGGTAAGTACTTTGTTTTTATATTTTAAAGCAATATTATTTGGAAACCTTGAAACTGAACCCTCAAAAGCATCTATTATTGATATTGAATCCCTATAGGTTTTCATGTTTTGTATCAACAACGTAAAAAGAAAAAAAGAGAAAAGTTATTTATATGCAACTAAAACTAAATTATTAGAAGTATAACTGTACGGATCTCCTTTAAAATTCTCATACAGGTCTATGTTTCTATACCCAACTTTTTTCAGCATATCTGTTAATTCATGAGAAGTATATTGATAAACATATTTTTCGAATTCATACTTTTCAGCTCCTTTTATTACAATCCAACGTAACATTAAACCTCTTAAATCCTTATCAGGTATCCTGTCTTTAAGAATATACATGCCGTCTTCTTCATACCACTTTCTTGGAACAAATCGTTTTGCAGTTACTTCAACAGGTGTTAATTCCATTAGAAATCTTCCACCGTCTTTTAAAGAAGTATATACATTTTGTAAACACTTAAAGTCTTCTTCAATAGGATTCATACCGAAAGAATCCCAAAGGTTAAGGATAACATCAAATTCATTTTCTCTTCTAAAATCAACCATATTACTATGAACTAAATCAATACTTAAATTCTCATCAGTTGCAATTTTTTTTATGTTATTAAGAAATTTTTGAGTCAGATCAACACCAGTTGTTTTAAACCCAAGCCTGGCCAGGTGTAATGTGTGTCTTCCAACTCCACAGCATAAATCAAGAACTTTTTCATTTTTATTAACCTTCAATAATTTGACTATATCCGGAATTTCATGTTCTGCATCTTTTTTTCTTTCTGCATTAAACATTATAAAATCTACTGATTCCCAGAGTTTAGTTCGATCTAAAGTAACTTCCATGATGTTTTTATTTAGGTTTATATTTTATCGTACTATTAGTTGTACATTGTATTTTCTATAAATATTTAATACGATTTACAATTAATTGAATGTATTTCTGTTATTCATTCTCACTAAGTATCTCCAGCAAAGTGTTTTTTGTTTTCTGTAAGATTTCTGTAATCTTATTTTTATTATAAAGCTTTGAATCATATTCCACTACAATTTTAAAATCATTTTTATATTCGTGGATGTTAAAATATAAGTACGAAAACACTGCAAAATCATCGTTGAATAGCTTATAAGGTATAATTTGAAGTTTTTCTTTTTTTGAAAAAGTACTAAGTGAACTTGCAGCCTGGTTTACAACATAATTTACCCTAACCGGCATTATTTCACGTAATTCATCAAATTGATGCCTTTTGCATAGCCTTTCATTTATATAAATGCCTCCAAGTAAGGGATGCAACCTGACAAAATTCATTTCATCATTAATGTTTTTTATTAAATCATTACTTGATTTATGATCACAATCAATATTAATAAAACTCTTATTTATGAAACATCCGTATGTATTTCTTAACTTTTCAGAATTTCTGTTTGTTTTGTATAAACCAACAGTGATATGTTTTGAATTACAGTATTCTGAAATTACCGGAGCAATTGCAGATAGTATAATAGTAAATTTTGTTGCCGATAATTTTTTTTGTTTTTCTAAAATACTTTCAAAAATCTTCTTATCTAAATTGATACTTGCTTTTCGTAATACTGATCTTTCTCCACCTGCTTTATCAAAAGGAACCTGTGTAATTTTAAAATTATTAACTCTTTCAACTAACGTATCATCCAAATCTTTGTTCTTCAGCAAATTATTGAAATAAACTGCATAATCTTTAAATTGTAATTTTACGGGAGATAGTTTATCTCCATTATAAAGTGATATTAAGTCTCTAACAAGAATACCAAATGATTCTGCATCATAAATAATATGATGTGAGTTTATAAATAAGTAATATTTATTTTTTTCTGTATTAAGTAATTCGAATCTAAGCAGATGAGGTTCAGATAATTTGAATGGCTTAATTGTTGAAATAATTCTTTTTTCTGCCTCTTCCTGGCTACATTTCTTATACATTAGTTGGTAGTCAGGCACTTCGTGTATCTTTTGCACCGGCATACCATTTACGGTATGAAAGGAAGTCCTGAGCGCCTCGTGTCTGTAAATAAGATTTTCAACAGCATTTTTAAATCTTTCAACATCAATTTCTCCAGTAATAATAAAAATATTTTTAGAGTGGTATTTCAGGTCATCTTCTAAAGAATTGAAATACATACTTTTTTGATCGGGAGGTACAGGGTAATATTCCCTCTTTTCAGCCAGAATAATATCAGGATATTGATCTTTCTCGTTATATTCAATTTGATCGGCAATATTTTCAATGCTATTTTCTTCAAACAGAGTTTGAATTTTTATATTCGTATTAAACTCATCATTCATCTTTGAAATTAAATAGAAGGCTTTAATGGAATCGCCCCCTAACTCAAAGAAGTTAATATCAATACTTATTTTTTCTTCTTCAATTCCCAAAACTTCAGACCATATCTTTACCAGTTTTTTTTCTGTTGAATTCCTTGGCGTTATTCGTAATAAGGGTTCTTCCAGTTTAGGTTCGGGAAGTGCTTTTTTATCAATTTTACCATTAACAGTTAAAGGTATTTTATCAAGAAATACAAAATAAGAAGGAACCATGTAATTGGGTAATTTACTATTCAAATATTTTTTCAGAGAAGCAACACTTAATTTATTGTCGGAAACGTAGTATCCTACTAACTGTTTATCTGATATATCATTCCTGAAAATAACCGCTGCTTCTTTAATTTCGGGATGGGCCAATAAACAATTTTCAATCTCTCCTAATTCGATTCTGAACCCTCTTATTTTCACCTGCTGATCAATTCGCCCCAGAAACTCTATATTCCCATCAGGTTGCCACCTGGCTAAATCTCCTGTTTTATAAAGCTTTTCTCCCGGTTTAAAGGGATTGTCAATAAATTTTTCATCTGTTAAAACAGGATTATTTAAATAACCAAAAGCAAGGTTTATACCTCCAACATATATTTCACCACTAATACCTATGGGAGTTAACTTTTTATATTTATCAAGTATATAAATGGATGAATTTGATATAGGTCTTCCAATAAATACCTTCTTATCCTCTTTTTGTACCGGTGTGTCTTTCTTTGAAAGACCTTTTGCCACGGAGTAATCTATATTTAAATCATGGGTAAAATTCGCAATTTCTTTGAAACTATCATTAAAATTAAGTTCCTTCTTTTCGTTAAACAATTCACTGGCAATTGTAAGCTGATCTTCAAGTATTGTATAAATGTCAGCAGTATTTGTTAACGGATTTGACAGTACAACCCTCAATACTATAATATCGTGTCCTTTCCCATATTTTGTATCAAATAATGTTGTTTTAGAAACAAAAGTTTTTCCTTTAAGAAATTGCCTTTTCTGAAGTTCAATATTTACCTGGTTTATTTTATAATTGTCTTCTGTGGATAGTTTATTTTCTCTTAATTTACTTCTTAATTCTTGAGGGATATACCTGTAGTTAACAATATTTAAATCAGGTTTATCAATTATAAGTTCAAATGAATCTATTTTCCGAATTAATAAAGAAAAATAAAAAGCTTTATTAATACTATTGTTAATTAAAGCTTCATAACCTTTTTTTCCAAGAAGATTTAGAGCAGCATGTAAGGTTAATGAAATAGCTGAACGAGATCCTTCAACGGTGTATTGTCCTGTGTCAAATGACCCGCGTAATCCTTGATACTGTGCATTAATCTGTATTGAATTCAGAATTTTTTCATTTCTAAATAAACATATACTAATTCCCATTGGAAGATACAATTGTTTATGTCCGCAAAGTGAAATTGAATCTGACTTTTCAATACCTTTTAATTTATTCTTATACTTTTCGGAGAATATGGTTGCACCGCCCCATGCTGCATCTGTATGGAAATGAATATTATATTTTGATGCGACTTCAGCAATTTCGTCCAGTGGATCAATTTGACCTGTTTCAGTTGTACCTGCAATTCCAATAATTGCTAATATTAATATATTTTCTTTCCTGTATTTTTCAATTAGCTTTTCCAGAGATTTAGTAGATAATTTTCCTGTTGAATCTGTGTCAACATACCTAATATTGTTTGCACCTAATCCCATAATGGAATTACTCTTTCGTATTGAATAGTGCATTAAACGGGTACCAAGTATTATGAAGTCTTTATAACCTTTTCTGGTTAAAATTTCATATATACTTTCGTTATTAGCTAGATTTTGAGAGTAATCCAGCCCTAGTATTTTGTTTCTGGCTACTAATAATGCAGTTATATTTGAAACAGTTCCGCCAGAGGTAATTAACCCAAGATGACTATCTGCGCATTGAATATGATTTGAATAAAATTCTTCGGAAAATCCGTAAAATTGACGATGCAACATAGCTATTGCCTGTCTTTCAAGAAATATCATAGACTTTGATGTCTCAATTTTAACAAGATTTTGATTGAGTTGTGAAATAGTTCTGCTTAAGTCATGGACAAAATCAGGAAGAACAGATGTCATATGTCCTATATATAAAGGAGATGCAGTATTTATTATATAAGGAAATACTTTTTTATCCAGCATTTTGTAATAATCTTCCAATTCCATTGGATATACTGGAGTATTAGAAGATTTAAAATTGTTTGTCAGTGTATTTAAATCAATATCAGGTGTAGTAAAATAACTAACTTCATTATTACCTGTTTCTTCTGAAGAGTAAGCTGGTGTATTCAGACTAATTGTGTTAAGTTTAAAATATTTCAACACATCATTGACGTCCCAAATGTTAACTTCATGAAAAGTGACATCAGCACTTACCTCTGAAGAACCATAGATATTTATTAGTTTCGTACCTTTTAATTTTTGATAGAATGTTTTTGCCAAATAAAAGTAAAGCTCTTCACCACTGCAGAATACATATTTTAAGTATTTTAATTTATTAATCTGATTTTGTGGCATATGTAAAATTGCTTTCAATAATGAAGGTACCAGAACAATTCGTGTTATCCTTTGCCTCACAAGTAAATCCAGGAAAAGATTAATATCATGTCTTTCATTTTCATTGAAAATAACCAATAAAACTCCTTTTAATAATGGAGCAAAAATTTCTGCTGTATGATCAACAAAATTATATGAAGTTTTTTGACATGCTACTTCCAATTCAGAATAGGGATATGTTTGCCATATCCATTGAAGTCTGTTTAGTAAACCATGAGAAAGTTCCATTACTCCTTTAGGTTTACCAGTGCTTCCTGATGTATAAATTATATAAATTAAGTGATTGTCTTTATTATTGCTTGAATGTGATATATTGCTTTTCTTCTCTAATTCTAATTTCTTTTCATCATCAATAAACAGAACAGGTATTGCATTATTTACCGTTAATTTGGAGAGTATGGTTCTATTTGTAATTAATAAGTTCGGACAAGTATCTTCAAAAATATATTTAATTCTTTCAGTCGGGAAACCCGGGTCGATAAAAATATATGCAGCTCCCAGTTTTAAAATACCTAAAATACTTATTACAATTTCTGGAGAAGGTTGAAAAGAAACTGCAACGATTTGTCCTGCAGCTATCCCCTTCTTACCTATATAATGCGCTAATTGATTTGCTTTTTCATTAAGTTCTGAATATGTTAACTGTTTACTTTCACATAAAAGAGCAATATTATCAGGTGATTTTACAACCTGTTGCTCAAATAATTCAACAATGGTTTTATTTTTGGGAAAATCAGTTTCAGTGTTGTTAAATTCATATACTATTTTTTGTTTTTCCGATTCGTCGATAAAATCGATATCTTTCAATTGGATATAAGGGCCCGTTACTACAATTTGAAGTATCTTTTTAAAATGAATAATCATCCTTTCAATTGTCTCTCGCTTAAATAGTCTCGTGCAATACTCTATCGTAAAGATTATATCATTTTTTCTTTCAGTGGCATATAATGAGATATCGAATTTAGATACAAGGTTCTCACTTTGATACGGTTTAAAAGTTAATCCTTCTATTGCCAGTTCTCCCATTTCCATATTTTGTAATATAAACATCGCATCGAAAAGGGGATTACGACTCATATCCCGGTTATGTACCACCTTTTCAACCAAATCTTCGAATTGGTATGCCTGGTTTTCGAAGGCTTTTATTGTTTCGTGTTTTATTCCCTCCAGGAATGTTATGAATGTTTTGTCTCCCTTAGGATAATTACGTAAGGCAAGGGTATTTACAAACATTCCAATAATATTACTTAAATCAGCATGTGGCCTACCTGCTGAAGGTGAGCCTATTACAATATCTTCCTGTCCGCTGTACTTAGATAATAAAATGCTATATATAGCAAGTAATCCCATGTATACTGTTGATCCTCTTTCTTTTAGTAATTCTTGAAGCTTGAGGGCATATTCTTTATCTATGTCAAAATGAATGCTTTCACCTTCAAAACTCTGTATAGAAGGCCTGGGAAAATCATAAGGCAGATTTAAGACCGGTAATTCACCGGAGAATTTTCCAAGCCAGTATTTTTCCTGCAATTTTAACTTTTCAGTTTTTAATAACTTTTGCTGCCAGAAAGCATAATCTTTATATTGTATCCTTATTTTTGGTAATGCTTTTCCTTCGTATAGTTTAACGAATTCATTAATTAAAATTCCCATAGATACACCATCTGAAATAATATGGTGCATATCACATAATAAGAAGTATTGGTTTTCTCCTGTTTTTATGAGTTTAACCTTTAGAATAGGAGCTTTTGTTAAATTAAATGGTTGTACGAATTTTTTTACAAGATCATTGGCATCGGCGATGGAAGCTTCAAGATAGTCTATTTTAAAAGATACTTTTTTATGTACTCTCTGAACTGCCTGTCCTCTAATAACTTCAAAAGAGGAGCGAAGAGACTCGTGTCTTTGAATTAATTGTTCAAATACTTCTTTAAATCTTTCTTTATCCAGTGCCCCCTCAATGGTCATTATAAAAGGTGTGTTATATGCAATGCTTTCTTCCTCTACCTGATCAAGAATAAATAACCGTTTTTGTGCTGCTGACAAAGGGTAGTATTCTTGTACTCCGATTTCTTCAATCCCTTCATAAAGACTTATAGTGAGATTTCTTATATTTTCAGATAGTTCTTTTATAGTAGGATGAATAAATATATCTTGTAACGGAATCTCAACATTTAGTTTTTGATGTATTAAGGATACAACGTTCATTGCTCTTAAAGAATGCCCTCCCAGGTCAAAAAAATCATCATTGATACCAATTCTTTCAATACTTAAAACCTCCTGCCATACTTTAACAAGCTTTATTTCAATTTCATTACGTGGAACTTCATATTCCACCCTGCTTATAATTTGTCCTTCAGGTGCAGGTAAAGCTTTACGGTCAATTTTACCATTAGGGGTTACAGGAAACTTTTCCAACTGCATAAGGTAGGAGGGTACCATATATTCCGGTAACGTTTTTGACAGGTAAGCTTTTAGGTCTGGTATTACTATTTCTTTTCCTGAAATAAAAAACCCACATAAATATTTCGTGCCACTTTGGTCTTCTCTGGCAATAACAAAAGCTTCTTTAATATCCTTATGTTTTAATAACTGGCTTTCTATTTCACCAAGCTCAATTCTAAATCCCCGGATTTTTACCTGATCATCCAAACGACCATAAAACTCTATATTACCATCATCGTTAAAGGATTCATATTTAAACATTCTTCTTGCAATATCCCCTGTTTTATAAATTATCTCTCCTTTAACATATGGATTTGGAATAAATTTGGAATCAGTAAGGTCCTTATCATTAAAATATCCTGATGCAAGGCATTCTCCACCAATATACAAATCTCCGGGTGCACCTATTGGACATAAATTAAGACTATGATCCAAAACATAATATTTAGCATTTTGTATGGGTTTTCCATATGGTATACTTCGCCATTTTGGATGTTGTTTTTTTACTACGTAATAATTAGACCATATTGTGGCTTCTGTTGCACCTCCCATTGCCAGTATCTCAACTTTTTTAAATGTACTTTTTAATGCTGGTGGCATGTTTAAGGGAATCCAGTCACCACTTAGCATGACCAATCGAAGTTTTGGTGTTTTAGTATACTTTTTGACATTATTTAATATCGGGAGAAGCTGTTGCAATGCCGCCGGGGCAGAATCCCAGATAGTAATACCCTCTTTTACAATTATTTCCAACAGGCGCGAAGGATCCTTTTGTTCGGCTTCACTGGTTAATCTAATGGTTCCCCCTGTAGCTAAAATACCGAATACATCATAAACAGAAAGATCAAAACTAATGGATGTAATAAATAATATTTTATCGGTAGAATTTACATTAAAGTTTTTGTTTACCCATTCCAATACATTGATTACAGGGCGGTGTTTTACTATTACACCTTTTGGCACTCCTGTAGAGCCTGAAGTAAATATTATATACGCTAAATCTTCAGGAGTATTTATTGGTTTTAAGTTTTCAGGGGATTGATTACTTATTTGATCAAAATTTAGTAAGGTTAATCCTTTGGGTAACGTAAAATTATTTTGATTTGTTTCGGTTAAACATATAACAAATTGTAAACTATTACATTCATTGAACAGATCTGTGTGTGTCGATAATTGATTAGCGCCTGTCAGGATTTTTGCAGGCTTTATTTGGTTTAATACATTGTTGATACGGCCAGCGGGAAGATATGGTTCAACAGGTACATAAGCGCCTCCTGCTTTTAATATACCCAGCATACTTATAATCATATCTATACTTCTGTCAATGAAAACAGGTATTAGCTCACCGGGCTTAATACCATTTTCACGTAATATTCCTGCCAACTGGTTGGCCTTTTTGTTAAGTTGAGAGTAACTTATTTCCTGTTCTTCAAAACTTATAGCTGTTTTATCCCGGAATCTATCAGCTGATTTTTCAAACAATTCATGAATTAAAGTATGATCTGCATAGATTGTTTGGGTATCGTTGAATTCATATACTATTTTTTTTCTTTCATCTTCTGACATGACATTATTTGAAATGGCAAGACTGTCTGAATTATGAATAAAACAATTCAATACATTTATGAAATAATTGCAAAATCTTTCTATAAAGTCATGGTTAAAAAGTGATGTATTATATTTTGGCATTAATAGAAATCGGCCATGAGTAATGTTTAATTCAAAATCAAATAGAGTATTGGTGATTTGTTGAGTTATGGCATTTTGTGTTACAGAAATAATTTCTTTATCTACAGAAAAATCTTCAGTGCCCAGCTCTCCTAATGAATGGTAGTTTAGAAAATTAAATAGCGTGTCAAAAATAGGGTTCTTGTTAATATTTTTTTCACCAATGGCCAGGCTGATTTCAATTAAAGAAACACCTTCATGCTCTTTAATATTCAGCATTTTTTCTTCTACTATTCTTATATAATCTTTCCATGTGATTTTTTCCGGTATAAATAACCGAACAGGAACTGTATTAAGAAAACATCCCAGTATTTTATCCCCGTCTTCTTTTGCTGGCCTGTTATTTGTTACACACCCGGAAACAACTTCCTGTCCGTAACAATACATATTTAATACATAGGAATAAGCTGCAAAACATAAGTTTTTAAGTGAAGTTTTATGCCTGTGGGCAGTTTTTTCTAATTGATCAATGAAATCTGTACTGTATATTTTATTATATACTTCCATATAATTTCCTGGTTCACCCTGAATAGGTGTTGGAAGTTCAGTTCTCTGATAACCTGATAATTCTTCTTTCCAGAATTTGATATGTTTTTCATCCCTTTTCCCTATAAGTTCTTTTACAACGTAATCTCTGTAACTGGTGGATAAAGCATTAATTTTCAGACTGGGATTTACTTGCAGGTCATTATATAATTTAACCAGTTCAACAGTAAGGATTGATGCACTCCAGCCATCCAATATGGCATGATGACTTGTTAATAATGCATAAATATTGTCTTTGTCAACTGTAAAAACATGTAACCGCCATAACGGGGCATCTTTTTCATTAAACAGGTTTTTAAAGTCTTTTTTTACATATTCTACAAGAAACTTTTCCTTTTCTTTCGATGATTTATCAGATATATCTATAATTTTAAGACATGACGGTAAAGTTTTATATACAAACCTTACAGGTTCTCTGTAATCTAATGTATTGAATCCACACCTAAGGGTTTCATGTTTTAAGACCAATAAATCAAACGCTTTTTGAAGTATTTCAGGGTTAAAATTCTCCAGTTTAATTGTATATCTAAACTGGTCATGATAAATACTTAACTCTTTGAAACTTGAATAATAAAAAGAAATTCCCTTTTCTATATCACTCATTGGATATATATCCTCAATTGTTTCGGGTGAGGAATGAGTTTTTAATATTTCATTTTTCAGATCGCTGATAAAATCTTCGACCTCTTTTTGCAGGTTATTGTCGTCTTCGCTTTTTATTGAACTGTCCAGGTAATAGCCAAGCTTTTCAATGGTTGGGTTCTTATAAATATCTATTACTCCAATGTCTGTTCCTAATTTTTTATTTATTTTACTTACCAATCCAATTATTCTTATTGAATCACCTCCAAGTGAAAAATAATCAGATCGAATACCAATTTTTTCAAAACCAAGTACTTCACTCCAAATCTTAGTAAGTTCTTTTTGTAATGGAGTTTGAGGAACAATATAACCTTCTCCTTCTTTAATTTCGGGATCGGGTAAAGATTTCCTGTCAACTTTTCCATTTGGGGTTAATGGAATTTCGGGTAATCTCGTGTAAAACGAAGGAACCATATATTCAGGAAGCTTATCTGATAAAAAGTTTCTTAGTTCTGACGGTTCAATTTCGTTTTCTGAAACATAATAAGCAGACAGGTATTTATAACCTTCTTTACCTTTTACCAATACAACAGCTTCTTTTAGTAATTCGAAGTTTACTAATTGATTTTCGATCTCTCCCAGTTCAATTCTGAAACCTCGCATTTTTACCTGATTATCAATTCTGTCCAGGTATTCGATGTTTCCGTCTGATATCCATCTAACTA
>CAZWGG010000040.1:7859-15892 GCA_964633305.1 uncultured Bacteroidales bacterium | reverse complement strand
AAAGTGAACGGCAAATGCATTGGCCGAAGCATAAGCTGTAAAATTTATTCCCCCTAATATTGATGAAAGGGAAGAGGTAATAAAACAAAAATCAAGGTTATTGTTACCGAATATGTTCCAAAGATTTACTAATCCATTGATTTTCGGTCCAAATTGTTCTATAAAATCATCAATAGTAAGTTTCTCGAATGGATTAATGGAATTTCCCTTAATAATCCCTGCCGTGTGAATTATACCATTTAAGTTACCAAACTTTGATTGTATGATCTCCGAAAGATTTTTAACTTGCTCTGGGACCGAGATATCCGTTGTTACATAAATTACTTTTCCTCCTAATTGTTGCAGGTATGATATCTTCTCTTTTTTTGTTTTATCAGTTGAATGTATAGCCTCTAAATTGCTTCGGCCCGTTAAAATAACATTTGCCTGAAATTGTTCCAACAGGTATTCTGCCAATAAATATCCTACCTGGCCTAATCCTCCTGTTATCAGATAATTTCCATTCTTTTTTAGTATTAAAGAATCGGGCTTTAGCCCTGGCAAAGATACTTTTTCAACATGTTGAACCCATCTCTTATTATTTCTTAATACTACTGTTTTTGCAGGATCGTTATTTTCAATTTCAGTAACTAATTGTTCGATAAATGATGGTGAATTTATTTCATCTATCGAAATATCAATAATAAAATTTGACACAGAAGGATATTCTTGCGGAATAACTGTTACTAAACCGGTAACCATGGATTTAAACGGGTTAGTATTTTCATTTCCCAGAACCTGGTATAATCCGTTCGTGAGGGTTATTATTCTTTTGTTCGACAACAGATTTGTTTGTTCCATTGCCTTGAACATGTTAAATAAGTTATAAAAACTATCCGGAGTAATTTCGTCAATATTTTTATATGTCTTATTCCTGGCATTCGTTTCTTTAGTTAACCCCCAACAATTAATGATTATATCGGGGAGAAGCTTTTTATTATTTAACGACTGAAATAATAATTTGTAATCGTCTATTTTGCTTTCCTTAAGTTTGAAATAGTTGTCTGCCAGCTGTTCATATTTACTATTACTTTCTACAATGGTTATTTTACCGGTAATAATTTTCAGCTTCTCACTTATTTTATGGGCTATTCCGTATTCATCAGCAAAAATCAGGATACTATTTTCTTTTATGTTACTTTGATTTCGGGGTAATTCATCAACCAATGATAAGCTTTTCCATGCAGGAATGTAGAACCATTGTGAGATATCGGGGTTTTTATCGGTGCTGGGTAATGATATCATTTCCGATATCATTTTATATGGATTAACATTAACCGGATATTTTATTTTGTCAAAAGAATAAGTTGGTAAAGAAACCCTGTTACGTTTTTCATCCTTATAAAAATTATTCCAATTTGGTTCAATTCCTTGCAGCCATAGTTCTCCTAATTTTTTAAGCAAATAATATTCATCATTACTGTCTTCTTGTGCATGCCGCATCATATTAATAACTTTATGGTGCGTTTTTTTATTTGCATGAGCATTGACAAAAGTACCCAACGCCTTTCCCGGGCCAACTTCCATGAAGATTACATTTTTCTTCTCTAAAATTTCTTCAATACCTTTTGCAAATAATACGGGTTCTCTTAAATGCCGGCTCCAGTATTTTTTTTGATTTAATTCATGAAGTTCTGCTACTTTCCCGGTTAAATTAGAAATAACAGGAATTTTGACCGAATTCACTTTGACCTGCTCAACTTCTTTTTCAAATTTTTCTAATACAGGTTGCATCATATCCGAGTGAAACGCATGAGATGTCACCAGTTGCTTGCATGAATGACCTGAATTTTTAAGTTTTTTCTCCAGTTCCTTTATTTGATCATCTTCGCCGGAAACTACAC
Source organism: uncultured Bacteroidales bacterium (assembly GCA_964633305.1). Classification (GTDB taxonomy): domain Bacteria; phylum Bacteroidota; class Bacteroidia; order Bacteroidales; family UBA10428; genus CAZWGG01. Next base: position 14,009 of record CAZWGG010000040.1, on the reverse strand, counting down.
ATAAACTGGAACTATTAAGGGCAGCTAATGATACTCCGTTGTTCAAAAACCGGGCTATTTCAGTTTCGCTCAAATTTACGCTAAGCATACTTCCTTTGGGTAATTCAGCAATTAGTTTTCCCCTTTTAATCACCAGGGTTATGGCATCTTCAAGACTGAAAACCCCACTTAGGCATGCAGCTACATATTCACCTATGCTATGTCCGATCAAATAATCCGGATTTATACCCCAGTGCATTAATAGCCTGGCCAATGCATATTCAATTATGAATAATAAAGGTTGAGTATATCGTGTATTATTTATTTCTTCACCTGGCAATTCACTTCCTGAAGGAAAGACATAATTTTCTAATTCTGGCTCTCCAATTTCTTCAGCAATGGCAAAACATTTATTGACTTGATCTTTAAAAAATGGTTCATTTAAGTAGAGCCCTTTTGCCATATTCACAAACTGGCTTCCCTGTCCGGGGAACATAAAGACTAAGGTTTGGGAAAGATCACCAACTTTGTTTGTTTTGCATTGCGATAAGTCTTTGCTCTCCAATATGTTAATAGCTTGAGAAACATCCTTGCAGATCAATGTTTCACGATAAGAAAAAGATTCTCTTCCTTTTTGTAATGTATATGATATATCGGGTAAGCTTAAAGAAGGGTTATTCTTTAAATGCAGGAGTAAGTTGTTTGAATTTCTCTCCAATGCTGTTGCTGTTTTAGCCGATATCATTAAAAGCTGATATGGTCTGCTTGATGAAGAATGGTTTAATTGGGGAGGTTCTTCTAAAATTACGTGGGCATTGGTTCCGCCAATACCAAAAGAACTTACCCCTGCCCGTAATGGTTCTCCATTGTTTTCCCATTTCTTTAAGCCGGTATTTACAAAAAACGGGCTGTTATCAAAAGCTATTTTAGGGTTTGGATTATTAAAATGTAAACTTGGGGGGATAATTTTGTTTTTTAGGGCTAATGTTGTTTTAATAAATCCTGTTACTCCGGCAGCAGCATCTAAATGACCAACATTTGTTTTTACCGATCCAATAGCACAAAATTTTGATTTGCTTTCTCCAAAAACAAAGTTTAAAGCTTCTATCTCTATCGGATCACCTAAGGTTGTGCCTGTTCCATGAGTCTCTATATAACTTATAGATTTTGGTTCAACGCCGGCATTTTGCTGTGCAAGCATAATCGTATTAACCTGGCCGTCAATACTTGGCGCAGTAAAGCCAACTTTTTGATTTCCGTCATTATTGATTGCCGTCCCTTTAATAACAGCTAATATATTGTCCCTGTCTAGAATAGCATCTTTAAGTCTCTTCAAAACGACTATTCCTGAACCTTCACCGCCAATTGTACCTTTCGCATCAGCATCGAATGCACGACAGTGCCCATCGGGCGAAGCAATCATACCTTCATGATACATATAACCCTCTTTTGAAGAATTATTTATTGTAACCCCTCCGGCCAGAGCCATCTCACATTCTCCAAGGAGTAAACTGTTACATGCCATGTGTATAGCTACCAATGAAGTAGAACATGCTGTATTCACAAAAACAGAAGGTCCCCTTAAATTCATGTTATATGAAATAAGGGTTGATAAATAATCTTTGTTTTTTAAATAACGTGAAGTAAACCTGTCGATAGAGGTTTTGTGTTCCATCATTTGTGCATACAGGGTCCATGTGAAATTATTACCGGCACCTGCAAAAAAACCTATTCTATTTTTGTAAGAGTAAGGATTATAGCCGGCGTTTTCCAGGGCTTCCCAAGCTGTTTCGTGAAATATTCTAATCTGCGGGTCCATTAATCGCGCTTCATCAGGTCGATAACCAAAGAAATTTGAATCAAAAAATTCCTTATCTTCAATGAAACTACTTGCTTTTACATAGTTTGGATCGCTTATTAGTTTTCTGTCCACACCATTATTAAGGAGTTCTTCCTTACTTAAGAAGGTTATTAATTCCTCTCCTTGTTTTAATTTTTCCCAAAACTCTTCAACGCTATTAGCCTTTGGAAATTTACCGGCTAAGCCAATAATAGCAATATCATCTTTATCAATTTTTTGATATTCAGATGTATTGAACCGTTTTGCTATTTTACTCTTTTCAACGGCTAATGAACCTGATGTATTATTATATGGTTGAGTTGACCGGTTATCTTTTTTGATATAGTCAACAATATGTTCAATAGTAGGAAGACGAAATATTTGAGCTACAGTGATGCTTGTGCCTAATTCTTTGTTAATCAAGGCATTCATTTTCATTAAAGAAAGCGAATGGCCACCAATTTGAAAAAAGTTCGAGTTAATGCTAATTACATCTTTATTGATGTGTAGAACATTAGCCCAAATTTCTACAAGTTTTTCTTCTATCTCATTCCTGGGAGCTTTGTAACTTTCTTCTTTTTTAAGTTCGGGAGCAGGTAGAGCCTTTCTGTTAACTTTTCCATTTGATGTAAGGGGTAATTTTTCGAGTTGAATAAAATGATGAGGGATCATGTAATCCGGCAGGTGATCAGATAAATGGTTTTTTAGATCATTTAAATCAAAATCTTCATCAACAACATTATAGGCACATATTAGCTTATCTTCCTCGGATTTTTCTTGTATAATAACAACAGTTTCTTTTACTTTTTTGTAAGCAAGTATATTTTGTTCAATTTCTCCCAATTCAATTCGAAACCCTCTTATTTTTACCTGGAAATCAATTCTCCCCAAATACTCTATGTTGCCATCGGGTAACCATCGGGCCAAATCACCTGTTTTGTATATTCTTTTCTTTGTGTCGATTGAAATTTCAATAAAGCTTTTATCTGTAAGCTTTTCGTTATTGAAATATCCCCTTGCCAAACCTGCCCCTGCAATACATAATTCTCCGGGCATGCCTATAGGTTGTATATTGTATTGGCTATCAAGAATAAAAATCTCGATATTGTCAATAGGCTTTCCAATTGGTATGCAGTTCTTTTCATTGTTGTCACATACATAGTAGGTAACATCAACGGTAGCCTCTGTAGGCCCGTAAAGATTTATTAATCGGGTACCTGTTTCATTAAAAATAGCAGCGAATAGATATACTTGTGATCTTCTCAATGCTTCACCACTTGAAAATACCTTCTTTAAACTTTTAAGTAAGTTAACCCTTTGATCATGATTTATTACTTCCAGAAAAGTATTAAGCATAGAAGGAACAAAATGGATAGTGGTAACCTGGTTTTTATGAATGGATTTAATAAGTAAATCCGGGTCTTTCTCGCCCTCTGGCGGCAGAATACATAATTTACTTCCAAAAAATGACCACCAGAACAACTCCCAAACAGAAACATCAAAAACAATAGGCGTTTTTTGAATTAAAACATCATGGTTTGTAATAGTGAAAAAACGTTGCATCCAATTAAGCCTGTTAATAACAGAGTGATGTTCAACCATAACTCCTTTTGGATCGCCGGATGAGCCTGATGTATAAATTATATAGGCCAAGTTATTCGAGTTACCCTTATTGTATGATTCATCAATTTTGGTTTCAGCTGAAGATAATGAATCAAGATATAAAGTATGATAAGTACCAGTAACTAAACCGGCATGTTTCTTTTTCAGAATTATGGTTTCTGCACCGCTGTTAACAAGGAGATATTTTATTCTTTCCCTGGGATACGCGGGATTTACTGGGAGATATGCAGCCCCTGACTTCAGTATACCAAATATACCGATCATCATTTCAATCGAACGTTCCATTAATAAAGCTACAGCAGTATCAGGTTTTACTCCTTGTTCAAGTAATTTATAAGCTACATAATTTGCTTTTCTGTCCAGCTCTTTATAGGTAATTGTCTCATTGCCATATATAAGTGCCACATGATGAGGTATCTTTCTAACATTTTTCCCGAACAGATTATGAATAGTTTGTTCTTTAGGATATTCCTGCTTTGTATCGTTGAATTGATAAAGCAACTTTTGTTTCTCTTCTTCCGGCAAAAGATCGCTTTTTGAAAGTAATTTAAATGCTGAACCAGAAAGATGAAAAACAAACCTGTTAAACAAATCAATGATCTTTGAAACAGTTTGTTCTTCCACATAAGTGGTTGTATAATTTACAATAACCTTGATCCTGGTTCTCGTGTTGGATAAATTAAAGTCGAATAAAGTGTTGGTCCTGGCTTGTTCAACCTCCCTGTTTTCTTCGTCTTCAAATTTTTCCTTACCTTCGGAATAATCGGTATAGTTAAAAACTGTATCACTAAACGGATTAGCCCCGGTATATGCATCTTGAACAATGTTTTTGATCCCAAAAGTGGAAATCTTTTCATATTTTTTAAGCTTGATAAGCTTTTCGTTAACCAACCTTAGGAATTCAATATATGTTAAACCATTTAGCACTTCAATCCTGAAAGGAATCGTATTAAGGAAACACCCTAATAATTTATCTCCATCTGCACTTGAAGGACGATTATTAGATATGATACCAATAAGTAAATCATTATCGTAATTACAACAATAAAGGGAATAAAGAAATCCGGATAGGTATATACTTTTTATAGGGAGATTATTTTGTTCGGAAAGGAGCCTGATTGCATCTGAACTTTGCTTATCAATATAAAATACATGCTGATTATAAGCCGGTTCACTATCGTGGGTTATAAAATTTAATCGTTTATAATCAATTAACTCCTTTTGCCAGAAATCGGCTAGTTCTTTATCTTTCTTTACCCGGAGTTGTTCAAGAATATATTCTTTATAAGTTGACCGAAGAGGGGTTACTTTATAATTTTCATCTGCTAGTAATTTCTGATATGTTTCTCCTAACTCTTTAACCAATAAAAAAGCGCTCCATCCATCTAAAATTGAATGGTGTTCTTTTGATACTTTTATGTATTTATCTTTTCCAAGATAAATAATATAAATTCTCCACAAGGGAGCTTCCTCTAAAGGAATAGGCTCTTTCTTTATTTCATCAATTATATTCTTTACACGGTTTTCCTGTTTTTTCCCTGATAAGGAGGAAACATTATAAAAAGGAATGTTAATATCAATGTTTTCGTAAAAAACAATAGCTTCTTTCTCTATTGAATATGAGCATCTTAATATCCCATGCTTAGCAACAAGAAGTGTTAAAGCTTTTTTAAGTATATCAATATTAAATGTATCTAAGGTAAAATGATCGACAAACAGGTTCGAATAAATATCCGTACCGGGATTCATCAATGTGTGATATACCATACCTTTAGCAATATCACTCATTGGGAAAACATCACTAATCTTATATTTCGAATTGGCAAGGTTCATTTATGAAATGTGAGCAAAACAATGAGGTTAAATCTTGATAAGTCAGCAGGCATGAATTATATCTGCAAAAGAGGGTATTTACTTAAAAAAATCTTTTTTAAAATCTTCCAGTTCATTCAATGCTTCATCAAACTCTTCGTCTTCTTCTGGTAATGATATACTTTCGATGTGCTGTGCGAGTTTTTCAATGGTATCGTGTTTATAAAGATCTACTAAATTTAGGGTTACATTTAGTTCATCCTGAATTATATTGATTAGCTTGATAGCAAGAATTGAGTCTCCCCCGATTATAAAAAAGCTATTTCTGATACCTATTTTATCATGCTGAAGAATATTTTCCCATATAACAACTAATTCACGTTCAACACCAGTTTTCGGGGCAATGTATTCAACATGACTGGTTTCTTTTATTTTTATTAATTGTTTGGTATCTACTTTCCCATTGACTGTCATCGGAATTTTGTCTATAGCAATGTAAGATGAGGGTAACATGTAATCGGGAAGCTTTGAAGTCAGATACTCTTTTAGTTCTTCGGCAGTTACTTTTTGGTCGGAAACAAAAAAGGCAACTAAATATTTGTGCCCGTTTTTATTATCAAAATCAATTACTTTGGTTTCTTTTATTAATTTATGATTAAGAATATGTGTTTCTATCTCAGTTAATTCAACACGATATCCCCTTATTTGAACTTGTTGATCAATTCTTCCCTGGTATTCCATTTCGCCCGATTCAAGGAATCTGGCTAAATCTCCGGAAAGATACAGACTATGATTTTCACTATATGGATTTTTAATAAACTTGCTATGTGTTAATTCCGGACGATTTAAGTACCCCCTGGCCAATCCTTCACCACCAACACATAACTCGCCAGGAC
>CAZWGG010000040.1:0-7849 GCA_964633305.1 uncultured Bacteroidales bacterium | reverse complement strand
GTTTACCAATATTGCTGGTTATGAAATCCATTTCGGCATACTGTAATTCTTTAAATGTAACATGTACAGTTGTTTCTGTAATACCAAACATGTTTATTAACCTGGTATCCGGGTATTTATTTTTCCAAGTTTTTAATCTTACAGGATTTAGCGCTTCACCTCCAAAAATAACATAGCGAAGATGCAATTCACTATTTGGGTTTTTCGATTCAATATTTACCAGGTTGTAGAATGCTGATGGGGTTTGATTTAATATCGATACCTGGTTTGTTTTTAGTGTTTTTAAGAACTTTTGCGTATCCCGTGATAGTTCTGCAGGAATGATCACAACTTTTGCTCCATAAAGAAGCGCTCCATAGAGTTCCCATACCGAAAAATCAAAACAAAATGAATGGAACAGGCTCCAAATATCGTCTTCATTGAATGAAAATGGATTTTTATCATTAAACAGCAGTCGCACCACATTATGATGCTCAATCAAAACCCCTTTAGGTTTTCCCGTTGTACCTGAAGTATAAATTATATAAGCAACACTCTTAGGGTCACAAATGTTAGTAAAATTGACTTCAACATCATCGTTATAGTTAATTTCGCCGATTCTGATTTTTTCAACTGAATTATCTAAAATTCTACTACCATTTTTAGTCAATAAATGGGATGCATTTGAGTCTTTTAAAATATAATTGATCCGTTCTTCGGGATGATTTTCATCGATGGGTAAATAAATTCCACCTGTTTTCAGAACAGCAATTATACCCACAATCATATCGATGGTTTGTCCTAATGCTATTCCAATAATCGATCCTGGTTTTACCCCATTTGTTTTTAACATATTGGATACATGCTGTGAACGCCGGTGAAGTTCATGATAAGTAATTTGATCGTCTCTGTGAGACAGGGCTATATTGTCGGGCCTTGACCGTACCTGTGTGAAAAAGAAATCCAAAATGTTTTTGTTCTTAGGACTATTGGCTTTAGTATTGTTGAAATTGTGAAGCAACAGTTTTTTCTCTTGTTCAGATAATATATCTATATCTTTAATCTTTACTCCGGAATTGCTTTTTAGCTGCCCGATTAAATTTATTAAATGTTCACGAAGCCTGCTGACAGTTGATTTTTGAAAGCGGTTGGGATTATAGGTTATTTCACATGTAATATCCTCGTTATCCCTGGTAAAGGAGAATAACGAATTTATTTTAAGGTTCTTAAAATGCTGATCGTCATGAATATTATTCAAAACAACCCCAATATCAAAAAGAGGGAAAGCATCCTGGTTTTCTCCCAAACCTGCCCTTTTAATGAATAATTCAAAAGGATAATCCTGGTGTTTTGTAGAATTCACAACATCGTCACGAATTTTGAGTAAAATTTCCTTAAATGTAAGCTCAGGGGCTATATTTGCTTTTATTATCAATAATTTATTAATAAGGTTCAGATCATGATCCTGCTTTGCAATTGGAGTTCCCAGAAATATGGTTGATATCCTGTTATACTTCCAGGCAATAATTGATATCCATGTTAAAAGAATAACATGGAGGTTATAATCGGAATTATTACCCAATTTTAAAAGAAAAGACGAAATATTACCTTCAATATGAAACCGTTCGCATCCCTGACCATCAATTTTTTGATCTTCAAAAAAATCATAAGGAAAAGTTGTTTTGGTAAAATCATCAGATAATTTTTCTGTCCAATATGCTTTTTCCTTTTCTAAATGTGTTTCTGCTGCTATTTTATCTGAAAAATCCTTGATATTCATCTTTTTATGCCGGATTAAAAATTGAAATCGTCCTTTAAGTATTGACTTTCCTTCTTTTTCGTCTTGGATAAATTATGAGATAATTTTATTTCTCCAATTTGTATTTCCTTATTTTCAATAACTTGATTGATAATTTCCATATAATGTTTTGAGAAAGCTGTCATTGTTTTATCATAGTACAACGATTTATAATATTTAAGTTCAAATTGAATATGATTTTCAAATTCCAAAGCATTTAATACTATTTCAAATTGTGATGTATAAGTAGATAAAGGTTTCTTATATTTTTCAACTTTAAGATTTTCACCTCTTTGTTTCTTTGAATTTCCGGAAATTAGAATATTGCTGTTAATTAAGTTAAAGCATATTTTAAATAAAGGGTTACCATAGTTAAAAGAAATGGATTTGAGTTTTGAAGCAAGTTCTTCAAATTGATAGTCCTGATTTTCCATTGCATGAATCACTGAATTTTTCACCGTGAATAGAAAATCAAAAAAAGTATCATCAGAATTAATCTTAGTACGGATGGCCAGCATATTCACAAACATCCCGAGAATTTTATTGAATTCTTCATTTCTTCTTCCTGTTATTGGAGAACCAATAACAATATCCGAATCATAAGAGTATTTATAAATTAAAATATAAAGAACTGCCAAATTAAAAATATAACTAGTAGTATCTGATAGATTAGTCAATTGCTTTACTGCTTCATATTTATTGGTATCAAGCATGAAAATAATTTGACCGGATTCGGGACTAATATTCTCAGCAGGTTTTTTGTCATGCGGAAAGTTTGACACGGGGACTCCATCTTTAAAGATACTCATCCAATATTTTTTTTGTATTGAATATGATTTAGAATCCATAAATTTCTTTTGCCATTCTGCATAATCTTTATATTGGATTTCTTGTTTTGGCAGATATTCATCGTTATATAATTTAAACAACTGGTTCATAAATTGATACTCTGAAACAGCATCAGTTATAATATGATGAATGTTTATTAACAGCACATATTTATTTTCCTTTAATTTTACAAGGGCCATTCGCAATAATGGGCACTCGGATAAATCAAAAGGTTTAAATACATGTTTTGCTTTGTGCGGTATTTCTTCTTCAGATATTTCAAAAACATTTAATGAAAAATCAACATTAGAATGAATTTTTTGAGCTGCTCCATCTTCATGCGGTATAATTGATGTCCTGAATATTTCATGAGTATTTACCAATTCTTTTATTGCCTTATTTAGCTTTGGAATGTCAATATTACCTTCTATGAGATACTGGCCGGGAATATTATATCTTGTATCAAGTTTATTAAGGTTGTAAATTATATATAAACGTTTTTGCGCTGATGAAAGTGGATAATATTCTTTCTTTTCTGCTTTTTTTAGTTTAAAACTTTTTGACACGGATTTATGCTCATGAATATAATCAGATAAGCCTTTAATTGTGGGGTCTTTAAATAAAATAGGCAGAGGAATTTTTATATTCATGATTTTTTGAATCCTGGAAAGCAGAATTGCCGCTTTGAGGGAATGTCCGCCCAACTCAAAAAAATTAGAAGTGATATCTATTTGACCTTTACCTATCTGAAGAACATCTTCCCATATTTCAATTAATCTTAAATCGGTTTTATTATTAGGTATATTTTTTTGTATAGTTTGTACCCGCTTAATTTTTGGTAAAGCTTTTTTGTCAAGTTTTCCATTATATGATAGCGGAAAAGAATCTATTTGCATGAAAAACTCGGGAATCATATAAGAAGGAAGTTCATTCGATAAATGTTTTTTAACAGCTACATTATCCAGCTTTTTATTGGAGATGTAGTAAGCGCATAAGTATTTATCATCCGGTGAATCTTCTTTTACTATTACCACACATTCTTTAACATCTTTATATGCATTTATCCGGTTTTCTATTTCTCCCAATTCTATCCTGTTTCCTCTTATCTTTAATTGATTGTCTTTTCTCCCTAAATATTCTATAATTCCATTCTCATTGTAATAGCCTATATCTCCCGTTTTATACATTCTCTTGTACTTATCATCAAGAATATATTTATAAAACGGATTAGTGACAAATGCTTTGTCCGTTTCTTTTTTATTTTTCCAATACCCTTTGCCAACTCCTATTCCGGCAACGCATATTTCTCCTTTAATGCCCGGAGGACAAATATTATTATCGTTATTAAGTATATAAATGTGAAAATTCTGAACTGGTTTTCCTATGGGTATTGAACGCTGGTCAACACCTGGTTTTTCTACAATGTGGTGTGTAATATCGTCTGAAGCTTCTGTTGGCCCGTATGCATTTAATAATTTTATACCCGGAAAATGATGATACCATTTTTTCACTAATGAAACATTAAGTGCCTCACCGGTTGGTATCATCCAACGTAATGATTTTATTTCTTTATGGGTTATTTCATTTATTTCATTCAAGAAAATATCAATTTGTGACGGAACCAATTCAAGTATTGAAACACTCAACTTTTGGAGTTTGATCAGAAATTGGTCCGGGGTTAGAATATCTTCTTTAGAAATAATATTTATTCTTGCCCCAACCATTAAAGCAGCTAAAAACTGCCAGATAGAGATATCGAAACAAGCAGAAGCTGACTGAGCCACTATATCAGTAGGTTTAAGATTTAATACAGCGATTTTGGAGAATAGATGATTCAACATCCCCAATTGGTGCACCATAACTCCCTTTGGCTTTCCGGTAGTCCCTGAAGTATAAATAATATATGCCAGATCATTACCATCTGGTTCTTGTTTAGCCTTATCATAACAATTATTTGAGGTTGAATTAATTAATTCTTCAATTAAAAGAACATATACGTCGTTTTTGTTAATAGATTCTATTATTTCAACATTCCTTTTTCTAGTTATAATAAACCTGGCTTCACTGTTATTAACAATATATTTTATTCGTTCTTTTGGATAATCTTCATCTATGGGAATGTAAACAGCTCCCATTTTTAAAATGCCTAACATAGAGGAAAGAAGGTCCATGCTTCTGTTTAAAAATACGATAACCCGGTCTTGATGATTTAAATTTCTACACTTTAAATTTATGGCAACCTTTTCTGCTTTTTTATTTAACTCTTTATAAGTTAGTATTTTGTCATCGAAGCTAACAGCAATACTGTTGGGTGATTTTTCAACCTGATCTTCAAATATCCTATGTAACCATTTGTTTGTTGGAATTTCAGTTTTAGAATTATTTTGTTTTCTTAGGAATTTTTTTCTTTCATTTAAACTTAGTAATTCAATTTTTGAGATTTGAATTTCCGGTTCTTTAATAATTGCACATAAAATATTTTTAAAATAGGATATGAAATTATTTACAGTATGATATTTGAAAAGTTTAGTACAGTATGTTAACTTAAACAATATCTTATCATTATAGTCTATACCCGTTAGTTCAATATCAAATTTTGAGGTTGTTCTTTCTCTTTCAAAACCAAAATTATCAATGAAAGATTCATATTCAGTAGTTGACTCTTTTTGATCAAGCCAGTTATACATAGTGTCAATAATGGGATTATGGCTTGTATCTCTATTCACATTTATTTTTTCAACAAGATCTTCAAATTGATATTCCTGGTTCTCAAAAGCATCTAAAAAAATATGTTTGAGTTCGGTAAGGTAATCTTTAAATGAATTGGTTGATTTTGGATATGAACGAACAGGCAATGTATTTACAAATAAGCCCACTATTTGCTCAACATCGGGATGTTTTCTTCCGGCAACAGGAATTCCAATAATTATATCTTCCTGATTACAGATTTTCTTAAGTAATATCTTCCAAACCGATAAAGTAAGCACAAATAATGTAACGTCAAGATTTTCACATAGCGCCCTAAGTGATTTTGTGTCTTTTTCATTCAGCTCAAACTCCATGGTGTTTCCCTCGAAACTCTGTATAGCAGGGCGAACAAAGTCTAATGGTAAATCTAATACCGGCAAACTGCCTGAAAGTTTATTTAACCAAAAACTTTCCATATTGCCGAGATAATCATCATCCCCGAGTTTATTTTTCCATTGCGAATAGTCTTTGTATTGTAAAATTTGAGATTTTAGTTTTTCTCCCTTCAGAAGTGTTACGAACTCTCTTCTTAAAATGTCTTGTGAAACAGCGTCGGTAATAATATGATGAAAATCAATAAACAATAAGTTTTGCAGATTACTTACTTCAATTAGCGCCACGCGAAAAAGAGAAGGCTTTTTTAAGTTAAATGGACGGACAAATTCTGAAATGAAAGATTTTAGCTGATCTTTAATAATAATTTTATGTTCGATTTTAAAATCAATTTTTTCATGGACAAGTTGTATAGGAATTTTCTCTGTCATATCAAAAGATGTCCTGAAAATTTCATGTCGTTGAATTATCTTGGAAAATATCTCTTCTAATTGCTCAACACCAACTTTCTGCTGCAAAGGGATAATAACAGGAATGTTATAAGCAATACTTTTTTCATCAAATTCCTGTAAAATATACAGGCGTTTTTGAGCAGAAGACATTTGATAATATTCCTTCTTTTCACATGGTTTTATTGAGGTAAGGATACTTCTTTTTGAATAGGATATTAACTTTGAAAGCGATTTGACCGTTGGGTTTTTAAATATATCTATTAAAGGTATTTTGACTTTAAAATGCTTTTGAAATTGCGATACCAGGTTAATAGCTTTAAGCGAATGACCTCCTAACTCAAAGAAATTTGACGAAAAATTAACTTTGGAAGGATCAATGTTTAACACCCTGGAGAAAATATCTATTATTTTTAATTCTTTGTTTTTTATCGGTAATTCAGGTATGGTCTCAGCAATAATTTCGGGGGCAGGTAAAGCCCGTGTATTTAGTTTGCCATTTACAGTTAGTGGAATGGCATCTATTTTCACGTAAAAGGATGGTAACATATAGCTTGGCAGAAACTGACCCAAATATTCATTTAAATTAGGAACATTTAATTCTTTATCGGAAATACAATATGCACAGATGTATTTGTCATCTTTCACGTCTTCCCTTATAATTACAATGGCTTCCCTAATGTCTTTATGTTTTTTTAATTGAACTTCTATTTCTTTTAACTCAATTCTGTATCCTCTAATTTTAACCTGGTTGTCTGTTCTTCCTTCAAACTCAATAGTATTGTCATATAATCTCCTGGCGAAATCGCCTGTCTTATAGCATTTACCACTATTAATTTTTGAAATTGACCTGAACTTTTCAGATGTTTGTGAAACCTGGTTCAAATAACCAATTGAAACTCCATTGCCCGACAGGTAAATTTCACCTGAAACATTTTTAGGCACAGGCTTATCGAATTTATCAAGGATATATACTTTAGTATTACTAATCGGGTTCCCGATGGGTATTGATTTATTGTACTCTTTGTCAGGATTAAATTTATATATAACACAGCCTACCGTGACTTCTGTTGGCCCGTATTCATTGTATATATCAATTTGATTATTAAATAGATTGTATATCTTTTTTACCGGTTCCGGTTCAAGTATTTCGCCGCCGATTATTATCTTTTTTATAGAATTAATCCTATTTTCATCAACAAAGCCACCAGTATCTATAAGTATTTTTATATGAGTAGGAGTTATTTTTATTATGTTAACCTTGTTTTCTTGAATTACCCTTTGTAAGGATTCTGTTTGATTATTTTTATCTTGGTAAATTTCAATCCTGTTCCCGGAGAGTAATGGAATATATATGGAAGTTACGGTTAAATCAAAAGATATGGATGTAAATAATGGAAAAACTCTCCGGTTATCTTCGAAATAATACTTACTGGCCCATGAGAAATAATTAATCAGATTCTCATTATTAATAATAACGCCTTTGGGATTTCCTGTCGTACCTGAAGTATATATTATGTAAACGTTATCGCTAATCTTCGTATCAACATGTGAACCAATATTATTATTCAACTTACATTCATCTATATATATTTTTTTTCTATTATAATCAATTTTGGACTGGTCTTTTCCTTGTAATAATAATACTTCACAAGCGCTATCATTTAGAATATAATTAATTCTTTTTGCAGGATAACCCGGATCAAGCGGTAAA
>CAZWGG010000039.1:6361-15971 GCA_964633305.1 uncultured Bacteroidales bacterium | reverse complement strand
GAACAAATATATACTCATAGTGCAATAGTAAATTTATGCGATCATCTAATACGAAATGGAATTGCTGTATTTCGTTTTGACTTATTTGGTTGTGGAGACTCTTATGGAAATGAAGAGGATATTACTTTCGACAAATTACAAAATAATATTAAACAATCTATTAATGAACTTAAAACTAAAAATGGTAATTTAAAAATTTATGTGCTTGGGCTAAGGTTTGGTGCAATTTTGGCAGGATTTCATTTTCATTCTCCTGATATTGAAGGGATTATACTTTGGCATCCTTTTCTGAATGGAAAAACATTTGTGAAAGAATACAAGAAAGAACATTATTTATGGCTAACAAGTGCTCATGCTAAAACATTAAGAAGAAAAGACCATCATAATATTGAAATTATCGGACATTTATACGCAAAGAAATTTTTGCATGAAATAAAACATATAAAACTGTCAAAATTAATTCAAAATAATTCTAAGAAAACAATGATTATTACTAATAATATCAATACTGAAATGTACTCATTATTAAAAAAAAGTAAAAATATTACTTTATTTAATAATTATTCAACACATAATTTTTGGCTAAAGCAAGTATCGAAAGATGCCAAGAAAAAATACCCAACCAATGACTTTAAATCTATAATAAGCTATATAAAAAATGGTGAAGTTTAAAGAACAAGTTATTCAGTTCAATACTCATCAAAACAGATTTGGTATTTTTACAGATACAGAAGACAACAACATTAAAAAAAATGTTGCCGCTCTGCTCCTGAATGCTGGTGGTACCCACAAAATAGGGCCAAACAGGCTATATGTAAAAATGGCAAGAGAACTTATAAATATTAGTATTCCTTCTTTCCGTTTTGACTTCAGTGGCATTGGGGATAACCAACATTATACTACTGATTTAACCTTTGAAAAATATCAAATAGATGAGACTATTGCTTCAATGGATGAAATACAGGCAATTTTTGGCATACAGAGTTTTATATTAATTGGAATGTGTTCAGGGGCGGTTGTAGCATTTGAAACTGCTAAAAATGATGATAGGGTAATTGCAATTGTAATGGTTAATGGCTTTAGGCTTGAAGGTACAAATTCAAAAAAACTCTCTCCTATTGTGAAAAAGGCAATAGCATTGCAATACTATAAGAACCATTTTTTTGATTATAATCGGTGGTTAAAAGTTCTTACCGGGAAAAGTAAAATAATTCAGAATATAAGAAAAAGTAAAAACCAGTATAATGGACACAAATCTAATGATTTAAATTTATCACATGAACGTAATGGTTGGGACTGTTTACTCGAAAAAAAAGTAAAAATAAAATTAATTTTAGCGGATGGTAGTTTAGCATATAATTTTTTTAAATATACGCTAGCTAATTATCTTCAATGTTCTAAAAAAAGAGAAAAATTTGAATTAGAAATAGTTAAAAATACCGATCATAATTTTACACCAATATGGTCACAAAAATTGCTACTAAGTCGCATAAAGGAGTGGTGTAAATATGCTACTGACATAAGTTTTGCCTGGACACAAGAATAAAGAGTGATATGGTTTGAAAAAGTTAAACTATCATACTACTATGATTGAAAATTATTTTAAAGCATTTATTAGACAGTTAGAAAAAAATTATTTAATAAGTGGATTAAGTTTGTTAGGTTTGGTAATAGGAATAACATCAAGCATACTTATATCTTATTATTCATTCTATGAAAATACATACGACCGGTTTCATGAAAATGAATCTCAAATATACCGTGTTGTAACACATAACTATAAAAACAACGAACATACCCGTTCAGTCGCCTGTACCCCAACACCAATTGGAAAAACAATGCTGGATGAAATATCTGAAATTGAGGATTATACACGCTTTGCGTTTTGTGGAAATGCAGAAGTGAACTATTTAGACAAAAGCTTATATGAAGAAAACATAAATTTTGTTGAACCCTCTTTCTTTGATTTTTTCGCATTCCCATTGAAAGAAGGTAATAATTTTCAAACCTTAAATGATCCAAACACCATATTTTTATCAGAATCATTTGCAAAAAAAATATTTGGAAATGAAAATCCGATTAATAAGAATATTAGTGTAGTAAGCAATAATAAAAAACATTATTGTACTGTAAAAGGTATTTTTTTTGACCTGCCAGAAAATACTTATTTCAATATTAATGCAGCAATAAGCTTTAAAAATTTTTATTACAAATGGGGTGAAAATATGGATGAAAATTGGACGTTTCATATCCTTCATACCTTTGTGAAGTTAAACCAGAATTCAGATTATAAAACGGTTGAAAAGAAACTTGAGTTGCTTGCTGATAAATATATGGGTGAATTTTTCAAAAAAAGCAATGTATATAGAAAGTATACATTGCAGCCATTAAATAAGATTTATTTACATTCCGATCTTTTATATGAATTAGGGAAAAATGGGGATGGAAAATCAATAAAATATCTAAATATAATTGCATTAATAATAATCTTAATCTCAAGTATCAACTTTTTAAATCTACAATCTTCCCAAGCAATTGGCAGGGTGAAAGAAGTTATGATAAGGAAAATTAACGGAGGTAGTAAATTTCAGCTTTTTAATCAGGTTCTTTTTGAGTGTGTAATTTCAGGTCTGTTTATTGGAATACTTTCTTTAGTACTTTTTCTGATACTTAAAACAAAGGTACAGGAATTAGTATCTAAAAACATTGAAATAACCGAATCTTTGTGGCTAGCATTTTTCTTATTTATAGTTATAATTTGTGTGCTTCCGGGTATTTATCTATCTAACTTTCTAACAACAATAAAAAGTATAGAAGTGTTAAAAGGGAAAAACAAAATAGCAAACACTAAATTTTCAAATGTACTAAAAAAAGCCCTGTTGGTATTTCAATTTATTGTATCTTTTTGTTTCATTGTATTTTCATTAACAATTAATAAACAAATTAAATATGCTAATAAAAAAGATTTGAGAATAAATATAGACAATACATTAATTATTAAAAAACCATTTATACCATCTATAGATTCATCTTTAATATCCAATTTTTCATCCTTTTTCTATGATTTAAACAATTCCCCTATGGTAAAAAACGTAGCTCAATCTATCACTATTCCTGGGGAAGATATTATTCTTAGACAACGATTTCGTAAAAGGGGAGATGATCTTATTAAAGAAGAGTACTGTTCAGTAACAGAAATTGATCATAACTATTTAAAAAATTACGAACACAAATTAATTTCAGGCAATATAACGTCCAACAATTATTATAAAAACAGGATACAAGCAATTCTTAATGAAGAAGCAATTAATCTTTTGAACTTCAAAAGCCCGGATGATGCTATTGGAAGAGTAATTCTAGCGGGAAATATAGAAATTGAAATTATAGGTGTCATTGAGAATTATCATCAACAATCATTAAAAAATAATTATTTGCCTACAGTAATGATTATTAGGGAATTTCCAACAGGATATTTATCTGTTAAATATATCGATAATAAATACCAATCATTGATAAAAGATATCAGGAAGAATTGGAAAAAATATTTTCCTCAAAGTCCTTTGCAAATTTTCCAGTTAAATGATTTTTTTCAAAAGCAATATTCATCTGAAAATGTATTAAACCGTATCATATTAATTCTTTCTATTATTTCTATAATAATATCTTTCTTGGGTATATCTGGTGTTTCACTTAAAGATATTACAAATAGGACAAAAGAAATAGGAATTAGAAAAATTTTAGGAAGTACAATTATTCAATTGATATTTACCTATTTAAAAAGTTATCTGATTCTTTTTTTGATAGCAATTATAATAGGAATACCATTATGCTATAAATTAATTGAGAATTGGTTAAACAAATTTGCATTTAAAATTAATTTTCCATGGGAATATTTCTTCTTTACTGGAATATTTCTTTTGATAATGCTAATATCGGTTATTAGTTCTTATATCCTTCATGTCTCAACTTATAGCCTTGAAAAAGCAATTAAAGAAGAATAAATAACCTCAATACTATTCAAATTACCTTCCAATTATTCTCCCTAATTTTTTACTTTCTTTCTTTTACTTGTAACCCATCTTTACCTTTAAAATCATCACATGGGCTATTAAAATTAATTTTCAAAGATTTACCACAAATTATAGATAATGGACATATAGGAATGTAAAATCAAATGATTTGAGATAAATTAATTCGTACAAATTCATTTATTAAAAAGAGTTTTGTAAATAAAAACAAATAGTATACCTTATGGCCTAAAAGGTAACCTAATGAAACGACGTGATTTTATAAAAACAAGTAGCGCACTTGGACTTTTATCGATTCCCGGTGTTGGAGCCAATATTTTGCATAAACCTGAATGTAATTCAATAAAGTTTCCCCGTTACAGGGGTTTTAACCTTCTTGCTAAATTTAGTGGAAGTGGACCAAAAAGAAAATTTGAAGAAGAAGACTTCGAAATTATGGCTGAATGGGGATTTGATTTTGCCCGTATACCCATGTCATATTGGAACTGGGCATCAAAAGATGAATGGTATACCATAGATGAAGAAGTATTAAAAGATATTGACGAAGTAGTAGAATTTGGGAATCAATACAAAATCCATATTAATCTCAATATGCACCGTGTGCCCGGCTATTGCATAAACGGTCGTGAACAAGAACCTGTAGATCTCTTTAATGATACCCCTGAAAATATGCAAAAGGCCCTGGATGCAGTAGTTTATCATTGGAAGATTTTTGCAAAACGATATAAAGGAATACCAAATGACCAACTGAGCTTCGATCTCATTAACGAACCTCCAAGTATGGAAAAAGAAGACAGGTATGTCACGATTGTGAAGGCTTTAGTTAAGGCTATTAGAGAAGAAGACCCCAATCGTATAATCATCGCCGATGGAAAAGATGTTGGCAGAACACCTGTTTTTGGGATAGCCGATATGGGACTCGTGCAAAGCACCCGTGGTTATGATCCGATGAGTGTAAGCCATTATACTGCACAATGGGTTCCCGAGGATAGTTTTGAAGCCTTAGGGGTTCCTACCTGGCCGCTCAAAGATAATAACGGCAAACTTTGGGATAAGGCCGCTTTAAAAGAAAAACTGATTGATACATGGCAACCCTTAATTGATAAGGGTGTTCAGGTTCATGTGGGAGAATGGGGTTGTTATAATAAAACTCCTCACAATGTTACAATTAGCTGGATGAAAGACCTTCTTTCTCTGTGGAAAGAAGTTGGTTGGGGGTATGCACTTTGGAACCTGAAAGGTGATTTCGGTATACTCAACAGTAACCGTGCAGACGTGAACTATGAAAGCTATAAAGGTCATAAACTCGACCGTAAAATGCTTGAATTAATAAAAGAATATTAAATAATACAAGGTTATAATAGGTACTTTACCGTTATCCATCGCAATAGGAATCGCTTCATCTCATTCTTAACAATGAATTAATAATACATTAATTTTTCTTTTAGAATAAGTTATTACTATTGCCACTAGAATTTTGAACTTAGTTTTAAAAGATGTTTATCTAAAATTAGTATTATGAAAGAAATACATATAATTGTTTTTGGAGTATTTTTTTGTTCAGCCACGATATTAGGCCAAACCGATTTAAAAAATAAAGCTAAATTTATTTACGGTTTCACCCGTTACAAAAAGTCAGAGAAACGCTCATCAGAGCGAAGGGCATTACCAGGTAAATTAATATTTTTTTCCAACCATCCTATTTTTGTGTTTTCACGATTATCATACTTTGAAAAAAAAGGCTTTATATCTATTAGTGGTGTCCCATCAAGCATATCTACCTGTTCAATATGAAGTATGTTGCTTTCAATGCTTAAAAGTTTTACGGTTGAAATTCCTATTGCATTAGGTCTCTTGGGCGCTTTACAAGCAAATATCCCCCTTTTTTCATTGTCCATAAAAGGAACAACTTCAAGCTCGTATCCCTCTATTTTATGAAAATGATACAACAGGGTTATATGTGAAAAACCATCTATATCTTTTAATCCAGGCACATATTTAGGCAATAACTCTATATACCCTTTAATACCTTCGGCTGCAACAGGCTGTATTGGCATGTTTTTTACCTTTTTATGAGGAGTGTGTATAATACCTATCGGATTAATAATTATTGGGGTTACATTCATAACTCAATGACTTTAAAATTTCTAATTTTCATAAATGTAAATTATCTCAATTGCCTTTGCTTTTATCAAACAATATATAGATTTACCCGGTTGTATACCTATTTTTTCTATTGCCGATTTTGTAACCTCGGCGACTATATCTATACCACAATTTACAGTCACAAAATAAGAATTTTCTTTGAAACTTATTTTTCTTACCGTTCCTTTTAACTGGTTTTGTATAGAAATATTTTTTACAGGTTCACAGGTTAAAGCAATATCATCGGGGTATATGCACAAGCGAACTTTTTTTCCACGAAACTGGCTGTTGGAAAACCTGGATGAATTTGTCTTTAACAGGGGCATGGTAAAATCTTTATCTGTACTAAAGGTATTAATATACTCATCGGCATTATATGTTACATGATAAAGTTCTAAAATATTAATATAACGCTTATGGGAAATAATATCATTTGCCACGCCCGAATCGGCTATATCCAGGTAATTTCCGTACGCTTGCACTGTTCCCTTATTAATGATAAGCATGGATTGGGTAAGTTTTAAGATATCTTCAAGGTCATGGCTAATGATTATCAATGGTATACCGAATTGATGGTTTATCTTCAAAAGATATGAAATAATTTGTTTTCTCCTGTCCCTGTCAAGGTTAGAGAAAGGTTCATCGAATAAAAGCAGTTCGGGCTGCGAAAGCAACGTACGACCAATGGCAACACGCTGACGTTCGCCGCCGGAGAGTTGACATGGCTTTTTATCCAATAAATGGTGAATATCCAGTAATTCTAATACGGTATCGAAAGACAATGTTTGTTTTTTTTTCTTTTTATAGGATTAACTATATAATAAGTTTTTCATTATGCTTAAATGCGGAAAAAGGTAACTTTCCTGGAAGACAACTCCTATGTTTCGTTTATTTTCAGGTAGGTTGATTTTCTTATTTTTGTCGAAAAATACACGGTCATTAAACTTTATCCGGCCTGATCCAGGGGTTTCTATACCACTGATTAAATTCATTAACGTAGTTTTTCCGGATCCTGAAAATCCAAATATCCCCGTTATACCATTTGCTATATGAGCATTATAATAAAACTGGAGATGGCCAAAACAATGGTTGATATTTTCAATTTGTAAATTCATAATCGGCGTAAGTAAGTTTTTCGCTTATTTATAACTTCAGAAATAACAATGGCAGCAAATGAGATTACGATTGAAATGATTACCATGCGGGCAACTTGAGCCTCCTTTCCTGGTATTTGCATAGATGAATATACCAGTAAAGAAATCGTTTGTGTTCTTCCGGGAATATTTCCGGCAAGTGTTATAGTAGCTCCAAATTCACCTAAACTACGTGCAAATGATAAAATCATTCCACTTAATATTCCCGGAAATGCCATAGGTAAACTTACCCTGAAAAATGTAGCCCTTTGTGAAACTCCAAGAGTTAGTGAGGCTTTTTCATAAGCAGGGTCAATTAATTCAAATGATGAACGTATGGAACGAACGGCAAGAGGCAATGATATAACAACCGATGCAATAACCAGGGCAATAAAATTAAAAGTGAGCCTTATCCCAAACAATTCATATAACCAGCCGCCCAGATGACCATTTTTCCCCAGCAACAGTAATAATACGTACCCGGTAACTACCGGGGGGGCCACCAGCGGAAGTGTAATAAGTGCCTCAATAAATGATTTACCGGCCATTTTTTTGCGTGCAAGTATCCATCCCAACCACAAAGCTATGGGTTGGACAGCAAGAGTGCTAACTATTGCAACCTTTAAAGTCAGCCATATTACTTTTATCTCAAAATCTGACATGCTACATCGGTTTAACAGGCTGAAAGCCATATTTAACAAACAAAGGCTGGCTTATTGTATCTTTAAGCATAGTTGACAATTCATGTCCCTTTGCTTTTTGTGATTTTATATCTGCAACAAAAAATATAATTGGCGTATGTAACGATTCGGGTATTTTTGTTATGACTTTTACTTTTACCGACTGAATGGCTTCGGAATAATATACAACGCCCCAATCGCATTCACCAAGTTCAACATATCGTAATACTGATGTGACATCTTTTCCCATAATAATTTTTTCTTTTATGTTCTCAAACCATCCTAATGAATCGAATACCATCTTTGTATATTTGCCAACCGGCACATACGTTGGATCTCCGATTGCAATTTTATCGGGGATAGCTGAAAGAATATCGAATTGTTTTGTGAAATGGGGAACTTTTGTTTCAACATTCACAGGGGCAATAACCACGAGTGAATTACTTGCTATCTGATAAACAGAATGTTCTTGTACTGCTCCTTCGGTAACAAGAAAATCAATCCACTGTTTATTGGCAGAAATAAAAACATCAGCAACAGCACCATTAGCAATTTGACGCGCCAATGTACCTGACGATGCATAGTTTCGTTCAACACGGCAAAGGCTTTTCTTTTCAAAAAAATCACATACATCTTCTGTAACCTTCCGTGTGCCAGCGGCTGCAAAAATAGTAATTCTGCAGGTATTCGATTTTTTTGTGCCGGTATTTCCCGAACATCCTGATATAACTATTGTAATCAAAATTACTTTTATAAGTATGTTTGCTTTTCTCATATTTGTGCACATTAAAATGATTTATAACATAATCTGTACTGCACATCCAACGAAATCTCCTTTATTTGTGAATGCAGAACATTAATCTTCTAATTTTTATATCAAACTGGTTAGCATAATCAGCATTATTGTTTTTTTCATTAATGGAATAGGTACCCCATGTTTCCAGGACAATAATTGGTTTGAACGATTTATTTCCGGGATACAAATTTGAAATTCTTGTAGAATCATCATTTGCTTTACAATTTTGATGCAAATACCCCATGTATAATGTAATTTGCAGATAGAATATAAAATTATTAGGACAATACATGTTGAGATATTTTATAATAAAACAAAGGTTGTTAACCTGGTAGTACCATATTCCAAGAATCCTTATTTCAGGTACATAATGCCAATTCTATATATCAGTATTAAAACTCCTGGTTTTATTTCTGGGAACAGCAGCCTTAAGGTATTGGTCTCCATATTTCATCCACGTCCGCCAATTAAGTTCTGTTGTATTCATGTCTGTATTTTTTAAGAAAAGTGAATATCAAGTTTTTTTCCCTTTTGTTTAAGAGTAAAAGCTCCTTTAGGTATAAGTGTACAACCTTTTTTTTTGCAAACTTCAGTAAGGCTTTTTACTATGCTCTTTTGTTCCTTTGGAATGCAATCTTTATGAAAATAACAGAAAAAATTATTTTCGTTGTTATCATCAAATTGAAGCAAAAATACAGCATGCTCAGAAAACACGAGATCATCATAGGCATATGATATATCTAATCCAGTAGCGTCTTTAATAATAATCCTTACTTTTTCCAGGTCTCTGAATTTCATAGCATTATCATTTTATTAAAAGTAAAAACC
>CAZWGG010000039.1:0-6351 GCA_964633305.1 uncultured Bacteroidales bacterium | reverse complement strand
TCTTTAATATGTTGAACTCGTTCAGCCTCGTCATAAGTCCGGCACTTTATCAAATGCATACTTATAGCATTATCAAATTCATCCTCGTTAAATCCAAGTTTATTGAGTAACTCGTCTTTTGAACCACTCCGGTAACAAAAGTACCTTAACTCGTTATTTGTTGCTACTTGTTTAACAAAACTTATTGCTTTACTTAATGCCATAATCATTTTATTTATTCTTTTATACCCCTTTTCATATCTATAGTGAGCTGCTCGAATTTCTACCTGTAGTATTTTATTGTTTTTTTATACTTTATTGATTCGTGATAAATTGCAATAAGTTCTTCTTTTGTTAGTTGCTTTTTTCTTTTTGATACTATTTGTTTAACCTTGTTTAAAACATCAATTGCAATAGTTTCGTCAATGGAAAGCCCTATATTTTGAAAAAAATGAATTATGGATGCTTTCCCTGAATGCTTACCGAAAGAAAATTTAAGGGTATACGCCCCAAAATCAGCAGGGTTTAAAATTTGATATGATCTTACATTTTTTAAAATTGCAGATGTATGGATACCGGATTCATGCCTGAATGCATTTTCCCCGGTTATAGGTTTATTATCAGGCAGTTCTACATCACATAACCGGGCAACAAAATGACTGGTTTTGCATAATATTCTTGTATTAAAGCGAGTATTATTTTTTTTATAATATAAATAAGCGATAATCTCTTCCAAGGCAGAATTTCCTGCACGTTCACCTATTCCATTGAGCGTTGCACTAACACATTCTACTCCTGCTTTTATCGCGGCAATAGCATTTGCCGTGGCCATTCCTAAATCGTTATGACCGTGAAATTCAAACTCAACACCAGAAAAGTTCTCCTGTAGGCAGGAAAATAATTCAAATATTTCCAAAGGATCCAGTAAACCTACCGTATCAGCTATTCTTACACGGTTTGCTCCTGCATCATTTGCAAAAAATATAAATTCATAGAGAAAATTTGTGTCAGCTCTAGATGCGTCTTGTGCACCAATGGTTACTTTTTGAAAATATTGTTTGGCGAAGTCAATAGTTTTTTTGGCCTCACTAAGCACCCAATCTTTTGATTTACCAAGAGTTTGTATTTGTATGTCAGAAACCGGTAAAGATATGTTAATTGATTGGGTGCCCAGTTTGGCTGCTTGTAATATATCTTCTTTCTTTGCCCTGCTCCAGCAAGATGTTTTAAAAGAAAAACCCGCAGATGCGATTTCTTTTATGGCCATTTGTTCATTATAGCCAATTGCAGGTGTTCCTGCTTCAACTTCATCAACACCTAATTCATGAAGCAATTGGGCGATCTTCAATTTATCATGTTTCGAAAAAACTACCCCAGGAGCCTGTTCACCGTCTCTTAGGGTAGTATCTATAATATATGGAAACAAAGGAGCCATAACAGGTAAATTGTTTTTGTATTATAATGTATCGAAATTTATTCGCTTCGCTCATGAAGATGCACGTTATTCGCTTCGCTCATGAAGATGCACGTTATTCGCTTCGCTCATGAAGATGCTCGTTGATAATTAGTCCGAAGTCCGGAGACCGGAGACCGAAGTCGGAAGTTGTATTTTTTAATCTGCATCAGCTATGTTCTTTCTACCCATAACTAACAGTTTAATCTGGTCATTCAGAGATTAAATACTTTTCACAGGCTTCGCTTTCTTCTAAAGCATCCAGAACCTTTGCATGAAATTGGTCAGGTTCCTCTATAATTTCATCAATAACTTCTTCGCTTTCAACACTTCCATACCAATAATTATTTGGATGTATAACCATAATCGGTCCTTGAGAACACACGTTCAAACACGCTGTTGTTGAGATAGCAACATCAAGTCCACGGTCTGCACATTCTTCCGATATATATTGCAGGAAATTTGAAGCACCTTTTTTGTTACAAGCACCTTGTGCTTCTCCGGCTACTCTGTAAGAATTACACATTAAAATATGATATTCGGGTTTTTTCATGATTATAAGTATTTAATATTTTATTGTTATAAATTAATTGTTTCTAATTAAATCAACCACAACCGGTTCCATTACCTTTACAGCTTTCGCCGCATTTACTCAGCTTTGTTTTTATAACGGATTTTAGCTTTTTACCTTTATAAACTGCATCGAGCCCATCATGAATTAAACCTGCCATTTCAACTACAGCTATACCTACTGATTGTAATACTTCAATCGGCCTGGCCCCTACCCCATTTACCAGTATATATGAACAATCGTTAATGATTTTAGCCAGTTCAATCCATCTTAAATCGCCTTTACCTTTAACCGGTGTTTCTCTTCTTTCGATTAATTCATACGTATTTTCATTTTCTCTGAATATCAACAATTCCCGGGCTTCTCCCAGGTGTTGATTTATCATCAGCCCTTCGTAACTTGCTACAGCAACATAGGGTTTATCTGCCATTGAAGGAACAGGAAAAGCTGCACATTGACGAATTAGTTTATATGCTTCTGTGTTATCTTTCCCTAGTATACCAGCTGCATCTGCCCTGCAACGGGCACAATGGGTCATAGGTGTAATATATTTTTTTACTTTATTAACTATTTCATCAACAGTTTCACGAGTAGGATTTGGAAAGTCTTCCATATCACTTCCTTCGGCCGGAATTAAGGGAATACAGTTCATTGTAGCAGCCCCAATTCCTGAAACTTCTTTTGCTATTTCTTCCATTTCATTATCATTGATCCCCGGAATTATTATTGAGTTTACTTTTACTGTTATTCCATTTTCAACTAATTTTTTTAAAGTTCGTTTTTGTTGTTCAGATAGAATAATGGCTGCTTGTTCCCCCCTGTAAACTTTTTTCTTATACCGTATCCATTTATAAATTTTCTTTAAAGTTTCTATCCGCAAACTGTTAATCGTGAGGGTTACATGGGTAACATCAAGATCAGCAAGCTCGTCAATATAAGCTATGCAATTAAGTCCGTTTGTTGAAAGGCAAAAAATTTTACCAGGAAATTCTTTTTTTACCAGCCTTATTGTTTCTATGGTCTTTCCGGGTTGAGCGAAAGCATCGCCGGGCCCTGCAATACCAATTGTTGATATATTATCGATGCGGGAAGACATAGAACGCAGGTAATTTAAAGCTTGAAAAGGAGAAAGAACAGAACTTGTTATACCCGGCCTGCTTTCATTTATACAATCGTATTTACGGTTACAATAATTACATTGAATATTACAAGTTGGAGCTACCGGTAAATGTATACGCGCATATTTTAGTTTTGCTTCCTTATCAAAACAAGGATGTATCTTTGATCTTATATTATCTACTTCCATCTTGTTATTTTTTTGTTTTTTACTTCTACTTTTTTTGAACTCGTATTTTTTTCATTCAGGCACTACATATACTTGTAGCCAACCGGAGAATTATCCTGTCTAAATTCGATGAGGGCATTTACAATTTTATCAAAGAGTTCCTGTGTTCCTTCATAAGCCACGTGCTTTACTCTCTGCCCACCCAGTCTGTCGTGAATAGGGAACCCGGCTCTTATTAACGGAATACCTAATTCTCTTGATATATAATAACCTTTACTGTTACCAATCAGCAAATCGGGTTTATGGTTTTTACAAAAGGTAGCTATCTCTTCAAAGTCATAATTATCATGCACAAGAATTTTATCTCTTGGTTTAATACTATCTTCTATTGTTTTTTGTAATAATCCACTGTTACCTCCAGAAGCACAAAGGATAGTCTGCACACCAATTTCTTCAAGAAATGCTACCATTGCAACTACAAAATCTTCTTCACCATAGACTACTGCTTTTTTTCCAAAAACATATTTATGGCCGTCAACATATGCATCGACAAGTCTTCCTCTTTGTTTTAAATACTTTTCAGGCACATTCCTTCCTTTTATCTTTTTTAAGGAATTAAAAAATGCATCGCTGGCTTTTATTCCAATCGGAATACTCATATTAATTTTAGGCACTGAAAACTTCTTCTCTATGTATTCAGCAGCCGTTTCTGTTTTTGAGCCGTCTTTGTTTAAAATATATCCGAATTCTATTGTTGCTTTTGAGGAAGTTACATTTGCTAAATCAGATAAAGGAGTTCCACCGGAAGGTATTCTCTCATATTCTCCTGTATATTCATTATCAAGTGTTTCTGAATAATCCGGTAAAATAATAGATCTCATATCAAAATCATTTATGATCTCTTTTAAATGCCTTATGTCAGCCGGTGATAAAAACCCGGGAAACAGGTTTATTGAGTTACACGATTTTGCAGGAGACGCAAATTTCTTTACCAGGGCTAAAACAGCATCATGAAATCCTTTAGTATGTGTCCCCTTAAAACTCGGTGTACTCACATATACCAGTTCCGGTAAATTGTTTTTGTTACCAGATTCATATTTTAGTAATAGCTTATTCATATCATCGCCAATAGTTTCACTAAGGCAGGTTGTGGCGATACATATAATTTCCGGTTTATATTGACTACAAACATTATTTAATGCAGAAAATAAATTTGCTTCTCCACCGAAAATTGCCGATTCTTCTGTAAAGTTGGTAGAGGCAATATCAACAGGTTCTTTATAATGGCTAATTAAATAACGGCGTATGTATGTTGCACATCCTTGTGAGCCATGAATAAGAGGAACACATCCTTTAATGCCTTTAAAAGCAATACTTGCCCCAAGTGGTGTACATAATTTACAGGCATTTCGTGTAGCCACAAAAGATTTATTTTTTGCACTGTTCATAGCATTTTTTTTTAAATTCTTGTAAATTGAAATACAGGGCTCATTGCTGTAGCATAAATTTCCTTAGCAAAATTCAGCATCCCTTCGTATCCGGCAAGTGCCAATTTACGCTCGTGGTTATGGTCACAAAATCCAATGCCGAGTTTATACGCTATAGGCCTTTCTTTTACACCGCCAATTAAAATATCGGCCTTTTCTTGTTTTACGAATTGTGTCAATTCAAGGGGATTAGTATCGTCAACCAGTATAGTGCCTTCATCACTAATTTCTTTCATTATTTTATAATCGTCTTTGTTTCCGGTTTGAGAACCTACGATAACGGTTTGTACACCTATCATACGCAAAGCTTTAATTAATGAAATAGCTTTAAAAGCTCCTCCCACATAAATGGCTGCTCTTTTTCCTGCTAAAGCCTTTTTATAGAAATCCAGTTTAGGCAATAACTTTCCAACTTCTTCACGAACAAGCTCTATTGCCTTCTCCATCATTAATTTATCATGAAAAAACTTCGCTACCTCGTAGAGTGCAGTTGACATATCTTCAATTCCAAAATACGAGACCCTCTTATAAGGAATATTATATTTATCTTTCATTTGTTTAGCCAGGTTACTCATGGAACCCGAACATTGTACAATATTTAAAGCCGCTTTATGTGATTGCCTTATATCATCTACCCTTCCGTCACCGGTTATCGTAGCAATTATGTTAACGCCCATTTTTTCATAATAATCACGTAGCAGGTAAAGCTCCCCTGCAAGATTAAAATCGCCTATTATGTTAATACTTTTGGGTATAGTTTTGTTATCGCCTTTAGTACCAACTAATTTCATCAAAGCATCGCATGCTACTTTATAGCCATCCTTTTTTGTCCCGGCGAAACCAGGTGCCTGCACAGGGATTACATCAATTTCTTTCTCTGCAGATACTCTTTTACAAACTGCTTCAACGTCATCACCAATAAGTCCGACAATACAAGTAGAATAAACAAAAGCTGCCCTGGGCTTATATCCGTCAATTAATTCACAAAGAGAAGAATATAGAGTTGTTTCGCCACCAAAAACAACTTGTTTTTCTTTTAAATCGGTGGAAAAGCTTAAACGGTGAATTTGGGGACCCGAGGAAAGAGCACCCCTGATATCCCATGTGTACGCTGCACAACCAACCGGACCGTGAATAAGATGCAAGGCATCGGCAATAGGATACAGGACAACCCTTGAGCCACAAAACACACATGCCCTTTGGCTTACTGAACCGGCAAGACTTGCTTTATTGCATGCCAATTCATGAATATCTTTACCTTTAGTAAAAATTTGGTCATTTCTTCCTTTTAGGATTTTCATACCCGCTATAATTGATTTTTTATTAGAAAAAAGATTTTTAAAAAACCTGACAGGATTAAAAGATCCTGCCAGGTCTAAACGAACCAATATTAAAGCACAAAAATTTTACATTGTCAGTTCAAAACTAGATTCAGGTGCATCGGCATCTTGTTTATCCATAAATAACCCCAGTATCTTTTCAAGTATCCTTATTGCTCCCATATATCCAACTGTCGGGAAATAAGAGTGCCCGATTCTGTCTATAATAGGAAAACCCATACGCAGGAACGGAATAT
>CAZWGG010000038.1:14034-16147 GCA_964633305.1 uncultured Bacteroidales bacterium | reverse complement strand
TCAATTATAATCTTTCACCAAACGATTACAAAGAAATTATTGCAACAAACACAAAAATGAAGATTATAAGCAGCAATGACGTTTTCAAGTATGAGGATGATTTTGTTAATGAATTAGAATATCAATCTAATACATATAAAGAATCTTTTCTCAGAAGCCTTATTTCTAATAAATCGCCATTTGCCCGTGTATGTTTTGATGAGATGGCTGTCCTTTATATTCACAATGAAAGACTTTTTTCCTCCAAGCCTGCTATTCATAATATAGAATTTTATGAAGCTGACATTTCAAAAGGTTCTTCTAAATATAAAAATGAAATATTACGCATACTATCGGGTGATACAAAAAATAAAAACCAGGTACTAAAATATTTCAGTCTTGATTCATCCGATTATATATCAGATATTCAGGCTATTATATACGAATCTATCGATAAATACGGAAAAGATGAATGGGTTTCATGTGTGTTAACAAGTGAACTGCACCGTCACCTTGGTATATATGCACTTATAGGGACAAAAATGGGAATAAGGGCAAGGGAGTACTTTGGTGCCGGGGTTGATGAAATGAAAATTGTTTCCTATGCCGGGTCAAATCCCCCGTTCAGTTGTTTAAATGATGGACTCCAGGTAAGCACAGGGGCCACCATTGGCCATGGGCTTATATCCTTATCAACCGATTCGGTACATCAACCAAAAGCTGATTTTTACTATCTGGGGCAAAAAATTACATTAAGCCTCAAAAAACAGTATGCTGAAAAAATTAAACAAGAAGTAAAAGAACTTAATACCATCTATGGCCTGGATAGCAATACATATTGGGATTTATTAAGAATAAATGCCTTAAATTACTGGAAAGGTTGGGATAGGCACGAAATTTTTTCTTTAGAATGAAAGGAATGAATTTGTGCACTTTTTAAAACTCAAACTCCTTTCTTTTACTTCTTGAAATCAACTGTTTAAAACATCAACTTACTCGCTCCTTGATATGTCAAATAAACCGTTATCAACCAAAACAGTATCAGCAGCTGTACCAGGTTTAATGGCTATAAACTCGAAAGTACCTTTTACCCTAGTATCAGTGTACTCTGATATATTCACCCAACCTTGTCTTGACACGTAAAACGATTCTTGTGAATCGTCAGAATAGCTTCCGGTACTTTGGGTTGCTATGCCTACATTATAATTACCCACAGTATCGACATCTACTAGTATTAACGAAAGGTATTCATCACCATTCCAACCAATCACCGAAGTAATTGGACCATGCCGTTCCTTCGATGGTTGCAGACATAGATGATGGTACTTCTTTGTTGTCATCTTTTTTGCAGTTTTATAACAAAAAGCCAAATAAACCTATTGTTGCGAATAGCAAGGGTGATACATGTAAAAAATTTAAAGACTTCTTCAATAAAAATATTGCGGCTTTGTAAATTGTCTGGTAAAACAATTGTAACATTCTGAGGAATAGGTTCGTATATCTGGTATTGGAATTTCCATATTTAGTTTCTAGTTTTTGTGTGAGAGGCGGCACCGCGTCTGATATAATTCTAATGAGCTAACCGTTAATTTCATAAACATGAAAAACAACTTCACCCTCATTGTTCTTAGCCTTTGTATATTCAACATCCGGGCCCAAATGATACTGGAATACAATACAAATCTTTCTACCGGCACAACCATCACCGTTTCTCTGTATGAAGATGTAAATGTAACTGTTGACTGGGGAGATGGTACAGCACCTGAACCTATTAGTTCGGCAGGGAATAAAAATTACACATACGCAGTTGATGGTATATATACAGTTCGCATAACAGGAAGTATGCATAGATTTGGAGTAGCATATCCACTCCCCAATATGGAGAAACTGGTTAAAGTAATAAGTTTTGGAGATCTTGGGTTGCAAGATGTAAGATTTTACGGAGCAATTAATTTAACACAGGTACCCGATGTACTCCCCGAATCTGTTTCTGATTTATCTTATGCATTTATGAATGCCAGTTCGTTTAACTATAATATTGGAACTTGGGATGTAAGCAATGTTACCCAAATGAGGTTCATGTTTTCTGGAGCTTCCTCATTTAACCAGGATATCGGGGGTTGGGATGTAAGCA
>CAZWGG010000038.1:0-13934 GCA_964633305.1 uncultured Bacteroidales bacterium | reverse complement strand
TCTGGAGCTTCCTCATTTAACCAGGATATCGGGGGTTGGGATGTAAGCAATGTAACAGAAATGTACCATATGTTTAATGGAGCTTCCTCATTTAACCAGGATATCGGGGACTGGGATGTAAGTAGTGTAACGAGTATGTACTATCTGTTTTATGGGGCTTCCTCATTTAATCAGGATATAGGGGACTGGGATGTAGACAGCGTAACAAATATGGGCAATATGCTTAGTAATGCAACCGCATTTAATCAGGATATCGGGGGCTGGGATGTAAGTAGTGTAACGAGAATGGACCACATGTTTAATGGAGATTCTACATTTAACCAGGATATCAGTGCCTGGGATGTAAGTAGTGTAACCGATATGTCTTACATGTTTTCTGGAGCTTCCTCATTTAATCAGGATATCGGGGGTTGGAATGTAAGTAGTGTAACGAATATGGATGGTATGTTTTATGGGGCTTCCGCATTTAACCAGGATATCAGGACCTGGAACATCAGTAATGTAACCAAAATGAATCACATGTTTAATAGAGCTTCCTCCTTTAATCAGGATATTGGAGATTGGGATGTAAATAATGTAACGAATATGTACTATATGTTTTATGAAGCTTCTTCATTTAATCAGGACATCGGAGGTTGGGATGTAAGCAGTGTAACCAATATGTCCTATATGTTTTTTGGGGCTTCTTCGTTTAATCAGGATATTGGGGATTGGGATGTAAATAATGTAACAAGTATGTACTATATGTTTTATGAAGCTTCTTTATTTAACCAGGATATTGGAGATTGGGATGTAAGCAGTGTAACCAATATGTCGTATATGTTTGCCGGTGATTCCTCCTTTAATCAGGATATCAGGACCTGGAACGTAAACAATGTAACGAATATGAGTGGTATGTTTTATGGGGCTTCCTCCTTTGATCAGGATATTGGAGATTGGGATGTAAGCCATGTGACGAATATGAGCAGTATGTTTTATGGAGCTTCCACATTTAATCAGGATATTGAAAATTGGAATGTAAGCCATGTAACGAATATGAGCAGTATGTTTCGTGATGCATCCTCCTTTAATCAGGATATCGGGGATTGGGATGTAAGTAGTGTAACCGATATATCCTACATGTTTGCCGGAGCTTCCTCATTTAATCAGGATATTGAAGATTGGGATGTAAACAATGTAACGAATATGAGTGGTATGTTTTATGGGGCTTCCTCCTTTAATCAGGATATCGGGGCCTGGGATGTAAGCAATGTAACGAATATGAAAGAAATTTTTCGCAGAGCTTTCTCATTTAATCAGGATATTAAAGGTTGGAATGTAAGCAATGTAACGAACATGAGCAATATGTTTTATGAGATTAAACTTAGTACTGAATATTATAATCAACTATTAATCAATTGGGCATCGGATACTTTGCAACGCAATGTTGCTTTTAACGCCGGAAACAGCCAGTATTCACCCGGGACAGCCAGCGATGCAAGACAATATTTAACCGACTCACTTAACTGGTGGGTAACCGACGGAGGTCTTTCGAACCTTCCGGCAGTTATTACAGATAGTATTAACAATATTAATCTTACCTCGGCCAATACATACAGCCGGGCCACAAACGATGGAGGCGATAGCATAACCATCAGGGGAGTGGTTTGGGACACACTTGCTTCACCTACAACTACGATAAATCTTGGTATCACAACTAATGGTTCTGATACAGGCAGGTTTGAAAGCAATATCACAGATATTACAGCAGGTCAAACATATTATTTCAGGTCATACGCAACAAATACTAACGGAACGGATTATGGAAACGAAATACAGTTTAAAACTCAAAAAACAATAACCCTGGGAGGTAGTTTTACCGTTGATGATAAAGTATATGACGGTACCGATACGGCAAATATAAGCGCCAATAACCTAGTCCTGGTTGGTATAGATTCATCATATAAAAATGTGCAAATTTCCTATTTTAAAACATTCTTTGATAGCCCTTCCCCGGGCATTAATAAACCGGTAAGTATTTCTTATGTCAGTTTATCCGGTATTGATGTAAACAAGTATAATCTGTCTTTGACGAGTTTACCAGAATGTACTGCCAGTATAATGAAAAAAGAATTAACTATAACTGGTGCAACAGCCAGTAATAAAGTTTACGACGGAACTACAGATGCCGCAATAAACGGGGCAAACCTGGAAGGAATTATTATGGATGATGACGTTTCCCTGGATGAGCTGAAAGGAAATTTTGATACTAAAGATGTGGGAATTGGAAAATCGGTTACAACATCGATTATTTTAATAGGCGTCGATTCTTCAAACTATAGCTTAGCCCAACCCATCGGATTAATGGCCGACATTATAGCAAAAGAAATTAGTATCTCAGGGAGTTTCACAGTATTCGATAAAGAATATGATGGGACTAAAACTGCCGTTATTTATGAGAACAATTTAATATTGTCAGGCGTAATCAGCGAAGATGTAATAGAATTAAACAATATAGAAGCTGAATTTAACCTGGTGGAAGCAGGAGAGGATATTTTGGTAACAATTACCTATGCTGAATTAACAGGCACTGATGCGTTAAACTATGAATTAACTTTTGCTGATGCACCTATAACCACTGCCAACATATATCAAAACACGGGCATTAACAATTCTGTTCCAAGGAATATAATGATTTATCCCAATCCGTTAACGAATCAATTAAACATTTCAAATATCAATGATATTTCCGGTATTGTAATTTCAGATTTATATGGAAAGAAATTGCTGGAAGTAATGAGTCCGGATAATAAAAATATCCAGGTAAATAATTTACATTCGGGAGTTTATATATTGAATATTAAATTTAGTAACGGAACAGATGAGGTATATAAAATAATAAAACGGTAGCCATCTTCTTTTGGGTTCATTAAGACATCAAAACAAAAATGAACAAAAACAAATAAAAAAAACACATACGAAACTTACAATTACATTAAGGGTGCAGGCTTTTAGTATATCGCTTTTAGTAATAACACGGTCATTCTTTCCTATAAATGGTTTAACCACTACTTTCCCATGATAAAAATTCGGGCCACCAAAACGACAGTTCAATATACCTGCCAGTGCTGATTCCGGATAACCTGCATTTGGACTGGTATGTCTATGCCCATATTTAAAAACGAAATATAGTCCCCTAAAACTTAACGTAAGCAAAACCATAAAAAAAGCTGTCAACCTGGCCGGGATAAAATTCAATACATCGTCAACCCTGGCTGCAAACATTCCAAAATTACGGTATTGCTCGTTTTTATAGCCGATCATTGAATCAAGGGTATTCGCCATTTTATATACAAACATAAAAGGAATACCGCCGATAGCAAAATAAAACAAGGGAGCAATAACCCCGTCGCTTAAATTTTCGGAAAGTGTTTCAAGTATTGCAATACGAACCTGGTTTTTTGAAAGCATTGATGTGTCACGTCCAACTATATGGCTAAGTTGTTTCCGTCCGGCCTGTAAACCCGCAAGCTGAAGCTGTCTATTTACTTGCAAAGCTTCTGATATAAGACTCTTATTGGCAAGTCCGTAAAATACAAACAAAGTTGCAAAGGGATAATAAATATATGTAAAAGGAAGGATTAATTTGAATAACCCCCATATTATTACCCATGTAGCCGATAACAAAAACATAGTGACAAAAATACCTTTCCGTGTTTTGTTCCTCCCTTTATTATACGTTTTTTCACAGTAGTAAATAACCTTCCCAAATATTCGTATTGGATGGGGTACCCAACGAGGATCGCCAATTATAAGATCAAGAATATAACCACAAATTAGTGGATAGATAAAATAAGAATCGAATTTTGAACTCAACATTGCAACCATTGTCCTATTCCTTTCAATAAAAGACTGTTGAATTTCTGCTGCTGAATTGCTACCCTAAAAAACGATGTATCAAGTCCCCTAAAATTTGACGCATCTCTTATTAGCAAACCACAATTCTTTACTAAATAATCTTTCAGATCACTGGCTGTTTTATAATGTGATTTCGCAAGAAAATAATTACAATTAGACGGGTAAACCTCTAGCCCGCTCATTTCATTAAGCCTTTTTTGCAATTCATGAGATTGTTTCCGTATCAATTTTTTTTGCGGAAGTAACTTTTTATAGCAGTCAAGTATATAATGGCCTGCAGAAATGGCCAGGGAGTTAACTGACCAAGGTTTCAAGAGAATGCTAATTTTTTTTATAATTTCTTTAGAAGATATAATATAACCTAGACGAAGGCCTGGTACAGAAAATGTCTTTGTAAAAGATTGGACTATAATAAAATTTGCAAATTTTTGTAATAGCATTACCGAACTTTCAAATCCATAACATAGTTCGGCATACGCTTCATCAATAATGAAATAGGAATTCGGATTACGTTCTAATAATTTTTGTATTTTATTAAATGAAATGGTCTTTCCATCCGGGTTATTAGGATTTCCAAACCATACAATAGCATTATTAAATTTCAAATTAAGCCAGTCTGCTTTATTGTCAAGAAATGTTAGTTTATGATGAAACATTTTGCAGGCGTCTTCATATTCGGAGAAACTAGGATAGATGATTACAGATGATTGATTTTCAAAAACTTGTGCTATATAGTAAAAAGCTTCTGTTGAACCATTCGTAATAAGAATATTTTCACTTTTTATATTATATAACCGCGCAATTTTAATTTTCAGACTTCCTGCATCAGGTTCCGGGTAACTGGCTATTGATGGTAGATTTTGCTGCAGAACATAAAACAGTTCTTGTGTAATGCTCTCATACCAAACATTTGAGCTAAAATCAGCTTTAATCTTTGTTTTGTAGCTATATGCATCGTTTCCGTGTCCGTATAACATTTTTACTTGTTAATCATCACCTAAATAACTTATATGCTTTTGTTCAAAAGTACTTGGTATATATAATCCATGTCCATATTTTTCCTTATAATATCTGCTAATTTATCATACTGTTCTTCTTTGAATGTTTTGTAATCAATATTATTTGTTTTTTCGCTGAAGCCATTATTCTGCAAAATATACTTTATTATTGTTTCATTGTCGAATATACCATGAATATAAGTACCCCAGGTTTTCGGATTTAAAAAATAGCCATCTTTTTTTGAATCTGAAATCATACATAGATAGCTTTCCGTATCAGAGGTTGTTTCCCCCATATGAATCTCATATCCCTTACATATATCATCACTTTCTCGAAATTTGAATGTACATTGTTCTGTTGTTTTTCCACTGCTAAGTGTTGTAATAACCGGCAAAATGCCAAGTCCGGGTATAATTTCTATATCACTTTCAATGTGATCCGGATCACGGATTTCTTTACCCATTATCTGGTATCCGCCACATATTCCGTAGACTGCTTTACCTTGGTCGTATGCTTTTAAAATTGATTTTGCAAGTCCTGTTTTTCTTAAGTACATCATATCTGAAATGGAGTTTTTCGAACCTGGAATTATAACAATATCAGCTCTTTCAATCTCTTCCTGACTTGCGGTATAATACAAGTGTATACCTTCTAAACGTTCCAGCATATTAAAATCTGTAAAATTTGACATATGGGGAAGCAGTACAACTACAATGTTTAATTTTGTATTTATCGCCAGTCCGAATTTATTTTCAATAATTACAGAATCTTCCTGTTCTATATAAATATCACGAAAATATGGAATAATTCCTACAACGGGAATCCCTGTAATATCTTCCATCATTTGCTTTCCTTTTTCAAAAAGCTTTAGCTCACCCCTGAATTTATTTATTATAATTCCTTTTATTAACTTTTTTTCTTTTTCAGGCAGTAGTTGCATTGTACCAAACACACTTCCAAACACGCCTCCCCTATCAATATCAGCCACCAGGAAAACAGCAGCATTAACTTCCAATGCTACCCGCATATTTGTAATATCTTTTTCCCAAAGATTAATTTCAGAAATACTTCCTGCTCCTTCAATGACAATTGGGTTAAATTTTGAAGCAAGCCTCTGATATGCTTTCATTGCCTCTTTAAAAAGCTTGTCCCTGTCGGTTTTTAAAAAGTATTCGGTAGCCGAATGGTTTCCTATAGGCTTTCCGTTAAGAACAACTTGTGAAGTAATATAATTTGTTGGTTTTAATAAAACCGGGTTCATATCACTACTGCAATCAATACCACAAGCTTCTGCCTGAACGGCTTGTGCACGTCCTATCTCAAGTCCCTCGGGCGTTGCAAAACTATTAAGTGACATGTTTTGTGCTTTAAATGGAGCAGGAACAAAACCATCTTGTTTAAATATTCTGCAAAAAGCAGCATTAACAACGCTTTTACCAACATCGGAACCTGTTCCGACAAACATAACAGGAAATAGTTTTTTCATCTATTTAAAAAATTGAATGACCTCACCAAAATCTATTTTTATATTAAAAGCCTCTATATAAGAATAATTGTTTAACAATGAGAAAAATGCCCTTATTGGTCCGCCATGAGTAACAATGCATATAATTCCTTCATTGCCCGTTTGCAAATCTTTAATAAAAGAAGATACCCTGTTTAGTAAATCTAAATAGGATTCTCCGCCCGGACAACGATTTTCAATATTGAAATTACTAAAAAAAGGCAAAGATTCATTTTTAACCTCGTCCCAGGATTTCCCTTCCCAGTTGCCAAAATTTAATTCTTTTAGCCGGTTATCAAAAATTACCTCATTTTTACGTTGAGTTATTCTTTCTGCCAGTATAGCACATCGTTTCAATGGACTTGAATATACTTCTTTGATCGTATAATTCTCTATCTTATTTACAATTTGTAAGGCTTCATCTTCGAAAGAATTAGCAACATCCACATCGGTTTGTCCATAACAAAATCCTTCCGGATACGCAATTTTCGTATGTCGAATTAGAATGAAGTCCATACGTCAATTTTATCAGCTAAAATAATTGACAAGTAAAAACATACCTCAGTTAGTTGTTGAAGCGCACCAAGAACATCACCTGTATATCCTCCTGTTTTCCTTATAACATAATATCTAAAAAAAACAAAAACTATACTAATGATTACAGTAATAAATAAAACAGCTTTATAAGGAATAAAGACAAAAGATAATATTCCAAAAACTGCAGCAATAATAAATGATGGTAAAGAGATATTATTTCCAACAGGCTTTGTTTTACTTGAACCATCATCTCTAATGTATCTGGCTGAAAAGATTAATACAACAGGAGGAAACCTGCTGAAAATATGACCTGCAATGATAATAACTGGTAATGAAACAGCATCTATACTAGCTAAACTAAAAAACTTAACCAAAAGAATAAATAAAAGGCCGATGGCACCATAGGTGCCAATACGGCTATCTTTCATTATTGCCAGTATCTTTTCTTTTGATAAACCGCCGCCGCCATATCCGTCACAAAAATCGGCAAAACCATCTTCATGAAAAGCTCCGGTTATAACTATCGTTGCAACCATACTTAGTAATATGGAAATATTTAATGGAAATATTTTCTCCCCAAAATAAAGAATTAATGCCCCGATACCACCAACTATTCCCCCGATTAAAGGAAAGTACCTGGTTGATTTATTCAGCATATCAATAGAAAAACCAATGTTCTTAGAAACACATATTCGTGTAAAAAACTGTAAGGCAGTTAAAAATATTTTTATTTCATTCTTCATATATTCGAAACCCCTGCATCGTCAAAACTAGCCATTTCATTAAGAAAAGTAACAGCCGATTTTATAATTGGAAAAGCAACTGCCGCACCCGTACCTTCACCCAACCTCATTCCCAGGTCAAGTATAGGAGTAACCTTAAGATAATCAAGCGCCAATTTATGGGCGTTTTCATCTGAGAGGTGACAAAAAATACAGTTTTCTAATATGTTATTATTCAGATTATAAGCAGCAATCAATGCCGATGTTGCAATAAATCCGTCAATCATCAAAATCATATTTTTCTCTTTAGCTCCAAGCATTGCCCCACACATCATTGCAATTTCATATCCGCCAAAAGTTGCAAGTATCTCAAGAGGAGATGATATATTATATTTGGCAGACGCCTTTTTCAGAATTTCTTTTTTATACTGTACCCCAGCATCATCAAGGCCTGTACCCCTGCCAACACACATCTCAATTTCGTTACCGGTAAATTTATGTATCAATAAAGCTGCCGACGATGTATTTCCAATACCCATTTCGCCAAAACCAATAATAGTAGAGCCTTCTTCAAATTCATCATAGGCAAGTTCCCTACCCTTAGTTATTGCTTTTTGGCACAGTTCAACAGACATGGCCGGTTCTTTAAGAATGTTATTTGTTCCGTTTGCAACTTTTGCATGAATTAGTGGAAGTTTAGGGTCAAATTCATAATCAACACCAGCATCAATAACTTTCAGATCAATACCGTTTTGCCTGCAAAAAACATTTATAGCTGCACCTCCGTGAATAAAGTTCATTACCATTTGAAAAGTAACTTCTTTTGGAAAAGGGCTTATTCCTTCTTCGGTTAAGCCATGATCCCCCGCAAATACTAACATTGTTGGTTTAGTTAGTGTGGGTGTGAGCGAGTTTTGTATTTGACCAATTTTTAAAGCTATTTCTTCTAATTTGCCTAAGGAACCAATTGGTTTTGTTTTTAAGTCGATCTTTTTTTGTAATTCTTCTTTCATGTTAAGTTGTTTTAATTATTTTACTTTTAAAGGTATACCTGAAACCATTAACCACACTTCATTGGAGAGAGATGCAATATGTTGGTTTATCCAACCGTGAAGGTCTGCAAACTTCATGGCTATATCACTTTCAGGATGTACGCCCATTCCCAGCTCATTGCTAACGACCAGTAAGGTAAAATCTTGCCGGATAAAACTGTCCCATATTCTTTTGGCTTCTTCCAACGAATTCTCAACATGATATTTATTATCATGGAAAATATTGGTTAACCAGAGGGTAATACAATCAAGAACAACAATGTCTTTTTCCAAATTAAGCTTATCCAAGTGTTTTTCTTCTTCAATGGTTCGCCAGTTATTACCTCTTGCATCTTTATGATGCTTAATACGCTTTTCAAAATCATCGTCCCAAGCCCTTGCTGTTGCAAGAAATATAGGATTCGATGATTTTCGTTCAGCAAGTTGTTTAGCAAAATTACTTTTCCCGGAGCGTTGCCCCCCTGTTATAAAAATGATTTCAGGCATACCTTTATTACTTTTTAGCAATTGATAGAATACGATATTATTTTATTTCTAACTATTTATCTACTTTCTCAGAACATACATCCTCTTTATATGTCCACGTTATTATATCTCCATTTTTTAGTTTATTATCAATTGCTAATTTTTTTGCAGGTTGGTTATTTATCTTATAATACCAGCCCATTTCTCCACGTTTTCCATTAACATTGTCAATTGCTGTGACAAACACATACCCTTCCCGGGGTTGGGTTTCAACATTAGCTACATATTGCAATGCTTTAAGTGCTGTTAAATCTGAATTTCCTGTCACATTGATTTTACGGGGGTTTTTTCCCTGACCATAATCAATTTCCACCGTAACATCCAATTTATTCTCTACTTTTTTAGATGAACAAGCTGTTGACAGGAATACTACCAAAATAAAAACTGTGACATTTAAAGTTGTAATACTTTTCATTGAATTAGGATTTAAAAAGTTAATATTATTGTTAATGAATAGAAAAAAATCTAAAATAAGAATGTGAAATTCCCTTTAATCATCCTCCCTGGCATATAGTAACTATCTTTTTCTGTATAGTTCTCATCAAAAAGATTTTGCACGGTTAATCCCACTAAATAATTTTTCTTAACTGTGACATTATATA
This sequence comes from uncultured Bacteroidales bacterium, assembly GCA_964633305.1. Classification (GTDB taxonomy): domain Bacteria; phylum Bacteroidota; class Bacteroidia; order Bacteroidales; family UBA10428; genus CAZWGG01. The sequence goes on along the minus strand of CAZWGG010000038.1, from coordinate 4,096 downwards.
GTAAGTCAAATACCAAAAAGTCGGGATGTTTAAGTACGTCATCATTAATGAGATCAGGTCGTATGGGTTCACCAAATGATGTAGTGTAAGGAATTCTTTCGTAAGATGGATAATTAGTAATATAAATATAGTTATCTTCATAGCGGTGACCTATATACCTGCCGTTTAACCTTGCTGAAATACCTTTAAAATTCCTGAATTCAATACCAAAAGATGCTTTATTTTTGCGAACATATTTAATATCGGAAGTTATACCTTCTGTTTGAACCTCAGAGTTCAACAGGTGAGTAAGGTTACAATAAAACTTTAATGAATATCTATACCCTGAAAGGCTTCCAAGATCATAAGCAAAAGAAATTTCAACTCCATCCATCATGGCTTTATTTGAATTCATATATGAAATAGTATCCGGGATTGAACGGTCATATACAATTAAGCCATTGTGATTAGTGTGAAAATAAGTTAACCCTGCCCAAATTCCTCGTTGAACATTTGCATAAAAAAAGCCTAAATCATAAGTAAAAGATTTTTCAGGTTCAAGTTCCGGATTTCCTTTATAATTTGAAGTACCCCAATCTGAAGTATAAGAATACCTTCCTGTTTTTTTAAATGCATCGGGGGCAAGAAACGCAGTCCCTAAACTGGCATTAATATTTAAACCGTGCATTATACTGTATTTAATACCTGCGTTCGGATTAAATGAAAAGTAAGTTTCGAAACTGTTCTCCATTTCCATGTATTTGGTATCAAGAAGTTTAAAAGATAAGTAATCAAATCTGCCTCCTAATGTGATATTTAGCTTTTTATTCAATAAACCGGACCTTGTTTGAAAAAATGTCCCTGTTGCCATATTCAAATAGTCAGGTTGGTAGGGAGCTAATTGAGTTTCTCTGTCAAACCATCGTTTTGTCATATATTTCTGAGAATAGTTATCAATGCCTATTATAATTTTATGTATTCCAATCGTATATGCATCTTGCAGAATAAAGCCATAAGTCTTATAGTTATAGGCATTGGTAACATAATTTGTATCGGAAATTTCATTAAAATGATCTTCATTATCATTACTAAAATAAGGTGAAAACTGAATAGAATGATTGCCTGCTGTTCCTTTAATATTCAAGTTTTGGGACCATCTGCACATATCTTTCATCATATCGCCATAGATGCCCCAAAAACTACCATGGGTATAAACGTCATTTGCTACGAACAAATCCTGATACAGGTGTACCTGCCAATTATCATTTATATCATATCCCACACGTAACCCAATATTATATTTATCATATTGTGTGTTGTTATACGTTGTGTCATACGATTTTTCATCCATTATTTTCTTTTCTCTTTCTGTCATGTTTAACAAGTTATTACCGCCTGTTTTATAGTCGTTATTCTGGGAGAAAAGCCTTGCTGAAAAATCGAAATTCAATTTATTTGTAACACTTCCACCTGCATTAGCCTTAATGCTAAGGGTTTGAAAACTACCATAAGATACCCCTACATTTCCGTGTAATTCATTTCTACTCACAGGCGTAACAATATTCACTACACCAGCCATAGCTCCTGATCCGTAAAATGAAGAATAGGGGCCTTTTAAAATTTCAACTTGTTCGGCATTGTTAATGTCTATTGTAGCAGGATTTTGAGTACCACTCGGAATACCGTTAATTAAAACAAGGGTATACGTGTTTCCATAAGCTGTAGCAGTAAATCCCCGCATGCCAATATTGGATTTTAAACCGGGATATTCAACAATATCAATACCTGAAGTTTTTTTTAATAAATCGGTTACACTTTCAGATGGTATTTGCTGAATATCTTTTTTTTGTAAGACTTCAACATGGTGTGGAAGTTCTTTCATACTTGATTCAAGCCGGAAGGCTGAAACAGTAACTTCCTCCAGGTCAATTACTTTAATGGAATCGTTTTGTTGGGCAAAGACCGAAGAAATGGCGATAAACCATATCAAAAATAATTTTAAGAAAAATTTTGCATTCATTTCACAATAATTTTATGGTTAAACAAATAATTCTTGTAACCATAAACTTTCGGATGGTATCCAGATAAAATCATCCCGGGCAGTATCTGGGTTTTAAACGTGTTGTGAAACAGTGGATAACCACATCGCTTTTATCCCGAAAGCCATGATTTACTTGATTTAAATTTTGGCAGGTCTTCTGGCTTACTTTACTTTTTGAGGCCTTCCCATTTTCATTCTCCGAAACTTCAATTGTGGAGAACTATATCCTTTGCTCTTAGGAAACCTTCCTTTGCTCAAGCTTTAGAAGGTAACAGTGGCGAGGTATCAAAAAAATAGTTAAAAGTTTACAGCTGCGGGTACAGCTCCGGATTCCCAGCATTTTCACCATGTTAGCTACCATAATGATTGGCTAGTCACCGGATTCCCTATTTAGTCCACCCCATGGTTACATGGTTAGGATACCAAAATTTGATCACAAATATAAAAAATCTACGTAATTTCCATGTGTTTATTTTTTATTTAATGTTTTTTCTGATATTAAAAAAATTACAGGCTTTTTTGAAATCGGATTTGTTCTTGTAACAACAACCGTATCATATACTTCTTCAATATTCTTGTAAGTTAACACTTCCCCGGGATTTCCGGCTATATGAATTTTTCCTTTGTTTAGTAAAACCAATTGGTCACAATATTCTCCGGCCAGGTTTAAATCATGTATTATCATAAGTACGGTTAGTTTAAATTGTTCATTAAGCTTTTGAATAAGATTTAACACTTGTACCTGATGTGTTATATCAAGGTGGGAAGTTGGTTCATCCAAAAGAAGCAATTTTGGTTCTTGTGTGAGGGCACGTGCAATTCCTGCAAGTTGTTGTTCTCCTCCGCTTAATTGATTTAAATATTTATTCCGTAGGTGAGATGTATCTGTTAGATTCATGTATTTTTCAGCAATCTCAATATCATTTTTTGTCTCAAAAAATTGAAACTTCCTATTATACGGCAAACGTCCCATAAGAACGTAATCTTCAACACGGATATCGACAGATTCTATCTGTTGGGTCACAATTGCTAAATTTTGGGCTTTAAGCCTGTAACTCATTAAACCAACATCCTTTCCATCAAGTAAGATGTGACCGCTTTTTGCTTTCAATTCGCGGGTAATACCTTTAAATAATGTAGTTTTTCCCGAACCGTTTGGTCCGATGATCCCCGTAAAACCACCTGACTTTATTTGAAATGAGATATTTCTTATATGGAATTTGTTGCCATAACCGCATGTAAAATTCTGTATTTCAAAATAGTTTTCCATTATTATGGCTATTGCCCAATATTTGATTTTAAATTAATCCGGCTAAGCACGATAATAAATACAATTCCTCCAATTATCCCTGTTATTACACCGATAGGTAATTCATTCGGTAAAATTATTGTTCGTGCTATTGTATCGCATAAAACAAGATAGATACCTCCGGTTATAAAAGAACTAATAAGCAAAATTCTATAATCAGAACCAACAAGTACCCGAATTAAGTGAGGAATAAGTAACCCAACAAAACCTATTACACCGGCAATAGATACACAAACTCCAGTTAATAGGGAAGCAAGTATAAACAAGGTTCTTATGGTTATATCCGTATTAATTCCTAAATGACGTGCTTTTTCCTCGCCGAGGCGTAATGCATTTAATGGCTGAACAAAAAAATAGGTCATAATCAAACTTAATACAGATATTACTATAGTAATGCTTATCAGGTTTGTATTTGGCTCATCAAGCGAGCCCATTATCCAGAATATAATACCATGAAGATTTTCAGAGGTAGTTATCGCCATTAAAAACATCATTGATGACGATACGACAAAGCTTATCATTACACCAATGAGTAACATACTCTGAATTCTTATTTTCCCCCTCTTGACGCTTAACGTGTAAACAAGAAAAACCGTAAGCAATGCACCCATAAAACCTAAAAACGGTACCATTAATGAACCAATTGACTGATGTAAGCCAAATACAATAGTAATGGCCACACCTAATGCTGCCCCTCCTGAAATTCCAAGAGTATAAGGCTCAACTAACGGATTTCTATAAATACCTTGTAAAACAACCCCGGCAAG
>CAZWGG010000037.1:0-16159 GCA_964633305.1 uncultured Bacteroidales bacterium | reverse complement strand
TTATTGAAAAGACTAATTAGAATAAACTGTCAATTCCAAATGTTTTATTAAATCGGTTATCTTTTTTTTAACCTCGGCATTTGACAATACTAATTCTTTTGTTGAAGGCGAACTCTTCGGCTTTCTCTCAAGTTTTTTTAGGGCAACAATCAATCTATCAATGTCTTCTTCTGTGTTTTCTATGCCCATACTTACCCTAACGAGACCGGGCAGACTTAATTTTGGGAACAAAGTCAAGAATAAACGCTGAAAACGCTCTAATCCGTTGCTAACTTTAACTAAGTGCTTAATTATTATATGGGCGCAATGACAACCATACCTGACACCTATACCGCTTTGCATTACTAACTTTTTAGCAAGAATGTCAGCCATCATTCCTTTCATTCCAAAAACAATAACACCAAGTTTTTTGTCGAATTGAGGATGGTTCCGGGTTCTTATTCCATGAATTTTGAGTCCCGTTATTTGTGACATTCCTTTTAATATTCTTTCAGTTAAGGCTTGCTCTTTCTTCGCTATTATTTCCATGCCAATCCGTTGTAAAAGCACAAAAGCTTTGCCCAATGCCGCTATTCCCGCTGCATTTTCTTCACCTGATACTTGAATTATTCTTAGTTCATCCGGCTTGAATTTAAGCAGTCCTTTCTTCACCATTAGTACTCCACATCCGAATGGTGCATATACTTTATGGGCAGAGAATGCAAGGTAATCGATTCCAGATGTTTCCATATCTATATCACGGTGAGCGATCAACTGTGCAGCATCTATTAATAATAGGGCCCCAAACTTATGTACAATTCGACTAATTTCCGCTATATTGTTGCATGTACCAAGAACATTGGAAGCACCGCTTATGGCTACAAGTTTAATTCTTTTCTTTTCAAAAAGACCTATATGGTTGTATTGATATAACAGAGTTTCCAGTTCTTTCAAATCGATAAAACCTTCATCATTCACAGGCAGCCGAACCAGAGAATGGTTTAAAACCGTGCGCCAGGGTAAATCATTAGATGAGTGTTCAAGAATTGTATTAAGGATAACCGGCCCTGTTTCTTTATCAAATTCAAGACTTAAGTTTTCTGCAACCAGGTTAATAGCTTCGGTGGTATTAGAAGTAAAAATAATATCATAAGCACTTAGGGGTGCACCTAGTTTTTGTGCGCAGATTGACTTAACTTCCTGAATAACATTTTCTTGAACTATTTTCTCTTGACTTAAGGTTTGGAGAAATGTATTCAAGACCGGAGTAAATGTCCGGGTACTTGCACTGTTATCAAGGTTAACGAAAGGTTGTGAATCTTCTACTGTTGGAACATTAATGTTACGGCCAATTAAAGTCTTGTTTAGTTCATTCAGTAGATTTAGCCCAACGTATTCCTCCAGTTCGTCGTAATGTACTATTTCGTTAATGGTTAATTTTTTGGCTTTTGAATCTAAAAAAATATCGTTTCCATATTGCTTTATTAAACGCAGTGCTTTAGCAAAAGCAATAATGTTGATTATAGCAGGTGTACCGGCTTCGAATTTATCCGGGGCATCGGCCCAAATTACCCAATCCCTGGAAATGAGCCTAGTTGTCCCCCCTCCTGTTTGAAAAGGAGTACCTCGGGGCAAAGCCTTTCTTTTTATGGCTAAAGCCCTTACTCCAAGTGCCAATCCAATATCGAGGCTTGAAACTATTTTGTAACTTCTTAACTCAAGTTGTTTAATAAGTACCTCTGCTCTTCGTTGTGTACAAAAAACTGCCACATACCTGCCTTTGTCCAACCTAAAATATTCCAGGATAATATCCCTGGCCTTCTCAAATAAATGTGTTGTAACTATTGAATTATACCCACTTCCTCGATGGACATTTGAATAGGTCTCTAAAGCAGTGTGAATTCCTCGCTCAAGTCGTTCGAATGCCTCGGTCATGTCTTCTAAGGTTCTCATAAGTGTGTACCTTTATGTTCTTTTTGTATAGAAAATAATCTTCTTTTATTTTAGTTGGTATGACACTTTTTTATGTAAAAAAGTTACTAATAAATATTTCACATTTTATTTTTTTACTAAAAATACCGACTAATGCTTTTCGTTAAGTGAACACAAATAACCAAGTTTATAAATGTCTAGGATGAGTAACCTTGGATTTTTTCCCAATAAGTTTTTTTCAAATTTTTTTGATAACTGTTGAAACAAAAACCGGATCAGTTTTACGAATCTAATCCTTTTAAAAAAATAATAAGAATTTAATAATTTAACGTCTTTAACAAAAGCTTTTTCGTTTGCATGATGTAAAAGGATATATTTAAGATTTTTAATTCCTTCCTTAGTTTTATCAAGAAACTTCGAACTTGTTTCAAGTCCAATATGTAGTAATGGGTTATTTATATGCGTTATAAAAACATTCTTTTTTTTTAGCTCATGCCCAAAATGAGTATCTTCATGCCCATACCCGTTAATTTCTTCATTGAATTTTATTGAGTTGAATAATGATTTGGAGATCAAAAAATTATTTGTCATAAATGATTTATTGGGTGTTTGATTTCGGGTTTGGACAGAAAATTCTTCCCTACTTTTTCCATACTTCCAATGAAGTTGAAATTCGGAATTTTCTGGTTCATAATCCTGGTAAATCCGGCCACCGCATGCTATGTTTCCATTTATACAAAATGATAAGTATTTATGAATAAAATCGTTATTTATTATTTGTGAATCACAATCTATAAAAAGCATATATTGAAACTTTGCCAGCATGGCAAGTTTATTTCTTATTTTAGATCTTCCAGTATTTGAACTTTCTTCTGAATAATTTACATTCTTTAATTCGGAAAGTTTTCTGTTTAATTTTCTAAATTTATCTTCCGAAGCATCGTCAATTAGAATAATCTCAAAGTCAATTTTTTCATGATATGCCTGATTATATATTTCGTTTACCAGGTTTGTTACATCAAAATTATATATTGGAATTAAAATTGATATCATTGAACCAATAGCTAAAGAACTCTTCTTTTTATGTAAAAATCTGATTATGAGTAGATTCTATACATTTCCCTATATCAAAATAAAATTACCAACGAATATCTTCTGCCAAATGACTATTACTAATTTTAACTTAGTTTTGGAGGTTCGTTTTCTTTGATTAAAACAGTAAAAATGAATAATATTACTGCAGTTGCTGCAAAGATAATAAGTAGAGATAATACGATCTTTCTCATATAATCTTCCAGGTTGATGATATGCCAAACTCCAAGTATAGATATTACTGTAAAAGTTAAAACAAGGCCAATAAGTATATAGGCCACTATTTTTTTCAATGAATTATCCATAGGTAAATTTTTTAAGTAGTACTTTTTAAATGTAAGAATCAATTAATTAATCTAAAATATGGTAACCATATTGAAAATTCCTGAACAATTTATGAAATACTTTACTAATAATCAAATCTTTCAAGGTACAAACTAATTATTTTAACATTCTTTAGTATGTGGAAGTAATATAAAGAATTATATTATGTTATTCTTCAATCTTGGTTAGTTTGTCGAGAACGGGAATAAGCTCTTCTTTTACTTTATTAACTATTTTTCTAAAATAGTCTTTGTTTTGTTTACTATTTACTTTTTTATAATGGTTTATATCATAGATCACAGAATTTAATTTTTCATTTATCTGAACATTTATTTTATCAAATTTTTCTGGATTTATATCCGGATGAAATGATTTATAAGTTTCACATTCAAGCATAAGTTCCGAAGCCAGGGTTTTAATTTCTTTTTTTAAATTTTTTATACTTGCCATCTTAATCTAATTTTTTCAAATTTAAACAGGTAATAAACTTGTACATATAAAATCTGAAATTAATACTCAAACTCTTTAAAATATTCTCCTGAACGCGGTTTTATTTGACTTTCAAAATACTGCTGTGTGATTGGTTTACCGTTCATGGTATATTCTCTACCCCCCCAATTCAAAAAATGAACACCACGAAACTCTTTAACTTCGTTGTCACGAATTATAATATATCTGCTTGTAAGCCTATATTTTTCGTGATATATTTCTGATGTTACTCCCTCCGGGTATTTTTTCTTAAGTCCAGTTAAATATTTATCAAGTTCACTATTGTTTTTGAAGTTTAGTTCTGCTAAAACAGGTTTTTTGTTAGATGTACTTGTTTCTTTTATTGTGCTTGACTGCCTTTTTTGCTGGGCGAGAAGTTCAAGAATTTCATCAATCTTATTAATCTTAACCTTAGGGTATTGTTCATCTGGTTTTATAGCTAGTGCTTTTTGATAACTTTCTTTGGCTTGTTGATAATTTGAGGCAGAAAAATAATTATCACCTTTTGTAATATAAGAATTGTATTGTTGCTGTCTCTCCCGTTCTTCCTGTTGAGTACGTTTAGATTCAGCAATGAGATTATCAATTTTAGCTATTTGTGTTCGCGGATAAGTTTCATTTGGTTTAAATTCCAGTGCTTTGGTGTAAGATGCCTTTGACTCGGCATAATTTTTTGATGAAAAAAATCGATCGGCTTCAGCAATTGTATTTTTATAATTTTCTTCTATTTGCTGAGCCTTATTTTGTTCTGCTAGTATATTATCGATTTGGCTAATACGATTTTTTGGGTGGAATTCGTTAGGTTTTATAGATAGTGCTTTGTTATATTCGGATTTGGCAAGTTCAAATTGCCTTTTTATGAAAAGTTCATCAGCCCTACTAATTGAAAGTTTATATGAGTTATCAAAAGCTTGTTGCTCAGCTAATTGCTTTTGTTGTTCTGCCAATAATTTTTCTATTTCCTGTATTCGCTGACGTGGATATTGCTCATTAGGAGAAACCTGTAAGGCCTTCTGATACTCGGCTTTTGCCGGGTAATATTCCTTTAATTGGAATAAACCGTCTGCATTTTCGATAATGTTATCATACTGCTTTTTCCGTGATTGCTGGGCAGCTAATCTTGCTTGTTCCTGTTTGATTTTATTATCAATTTCCAATATCTTATTCTTAATAAGCATATCATTTGGCTTAAATTGCAAAGCTTTTTGATAGTTTTCCTTAGCAGCCTCATAATTCTTATCAATTACAGACTTTTCCGCTGCTGCCAAAGCACTTTGATATCCAACATCTAATTCACGTTGCTTTTTTGCTTCTGAAAGTTTAATAGTATTATTGATTTGAGTAATTTTTTGTTTTGGATATATTTCATTTGGTTTTAGGGTACTGGCCCTGGAATAAGCTTCGAGCGCCCCCTTATAGTCATTAGTCTTAAAGAGGTTCTCTGCCTGAACTAATGTTGCCTGGTATTGGTTGTTAATCTCTGCCTGCCTTGCCAGCTCTTTATTCCTGGTACGATCTTCGGCCATCTTATCAAGTAAGGCAATTCTGTCTGCAGGGTACCTTTCCAAGGGCTTAATACTTTTTGCCTTTTCGTAAAGCCTTTTAGCCGCTTCATAATTGCCCGAATTGAACTGTGCATCGGCCTGTGCAATTGCATTACTATAAGCATCGTCAATGGTTTTCTGCTTTGATTGTTCTCTTTCTTGTTCATCAATTAAACTGGAAAGTTCAGCTATCCGGGTTTTTAAAGTTTGCTCGTTAGGTTTTAATTCCAAAGCACGTTGGAATAGTTGCTTGGCTGGGGCATAGTTTTTATTTGCCATTTCGGTATTTCCCCTTGTTACCAGGCTATTGTATTGTGATTCAAGTGCATTTTCAGTTTGTTGTTCTGTCTGCAATTTAGCCAGTAAAGATTCTATTTCATTCACTTTTACCCGGGGATAACTTTCCTGGGGTTTTAGTGTAAGTGCCCCCTTATATTTAAATAAGGCGTCTTTATATTTCTTTTGTGCGAACAAGGCATCGGCTTCTCCTACAGTTTTGTAATAAATATCATCAATATTTTCTTGCCTGTTAAGAAGATTATTTATTTCTTCTATCTTTTTCTTAGGATAATTTTCATCTGGATAAACATCAAGTGCCGCATAATATTTATCTCTTGACTGTTCGTAATTTTTAGTGTTAAATAAACGATCTGCCTCCTCAATAAGCTGCCGATACTTATTTTCGATACACCTATCATATTCAATCCCGATATTTTCAATTTTCGTTTTCATATTGAAAACATACGACTTATCAGAATCAAAATCTTTACGGCGCTTATTGTATCTTATTATATCAACCGGTTCTTTTAATGCTGAGTAATCTACTCCTTCACATGCCTTCATAACACTAATTGCAAACCCCCATTTTTTAGTCCATGTGGCTTCTTCATCAGGTATTGAAGTATCGAAAGCAATACGTTTAGGTATATATTTTTCTTTAGAAACTTCAACAACATAGTATTCATTTATATCAAGCTTAAATCGAAAAATTCCATCTGATCCTGTTTTTGTGGAATTAATTTTCGAATTTCCCTTATATAAGCTTACAGTTGCGTTTTGTAACGGGTTCAAATCTAATTCAACAACTCCCTCAATTTCTAAAAATTGATCCGATGATTGAGGAAAAACCTTGAAAGAATTGCCTGCAATCAAAACTAAAATACCAAATAAAAATGACTTCATAGTAGTAAATAGTATATTCTCTACCTAGTACAATTAACTGGATATAGGAGATATTTCTTTACTTATTTTAAACTTTGCTTTTTAGTTACAGGATTAAATTTACTAATATTGAACTAAATAAAATAGAATTCAGGTAAAATATTTCAAAAAATATAAATAGTGCTTAACTTCTTATTTTGCCTTACAAGGAGCTTAATAACCCACATTATTTAGTTGGTTCTTTATTATACTCTGCCCATTTTGTAAAAAATTTACTTATCTAAGACTACTATCTTTTTAGTTATTATAATAAACTTACTAATATTTACCTGTATAAAATATATTCCCGGTAAAATATCTCCCACATAATATTCTATAACGATATCAGGTTGTGTATGCACTTTTGAACTAATTAGCTGCCCATTTAAGTCAAATAGATTAATCTGGATATCATTTTCCGGCCTCTCCCAAAATAGTATACCAACTTTGTTGGTAGTAACAGGATTTGGATAAATAAGTATTTCCCCTTCAGGAAGAACTGTATCAGGCCTTATGACCAGGGGTACCGAATCGTAAACTATAGGCTGTATATCAAGCGAGATATTATAGATAGAAGGAATATATTCATTCATAGGTAACCATTGGCTGTCAGAAAATACATAAGCTGTATTTTCTGATCCAATTCTTTCGTTAACGTTCATATTAACAGCAAATGTATCACCAGGTAAGGAATAGCATATCTCGTACCCTATAAAAAAGCTGTTTTCTACCGGAACTACAGTATCAAGATTAATCAAGTTTATTTCATCCTCAATAAGGTCAAGTAACAAAATATTTTTAAAAAATACAATTTCACCCGGTTGTTGTTCTCCTTTCCAAATAATTAGTTTAATGTGCGAGGTATCTGAACTGGCAACTGCTTTCCCTACATTAAAAAAAACTCCCATAATATTTTTATTACTTGAAGTATTAAAGTGTTCGGCAAATAGTGTAACATAATCGTTGCTGTGGCCTGAAAAATAGCCCCATTGAGTATTCGGATATAGCATAGAGGTATCGCCCTCGGTTATATTTGATAATGTGTCGCCTGATTGCCACAAGGTTTCATAAGGATCATAAGATCCGAGTACTTCAGCTCCTGTTTTTGATGTATCAAGCCAGGGTTTAAGCTGATTTTCCGAATTTGGATAATCGTCCCATGAATGATACAACTTTTCGAAAAAGTCATTCACCGAATATCCGCATATTGCATCACCCCCGGATAGAGAACCAATAAGATTATTATCCTGGTTAAATAAAGGTGCACCTGATGATCCCCTCTCTGTAGTGCCTTCTTCCCAATCTAAAACAAGCCAATGTGTATTAGCATCATAACCTTCTCCAAAGTCACCTGTTTCAGCTTCATGATCATCAATTGCAATTTTTTTCACATCGCCTTGAGGATGATGGATGGAATAGGTATTTTGTGGAGTAACATTTCTTCTGTCCCAACCCGAAAAAATAGGGTGATAATAAAATGGAGGTGATGTACTTAGTTTTAGTAACGAAAAATCCAATTTAACATCGGTTGTAGCTATAAGATCCGAACCTGATATTGATTGTTGTATTGAGCCGTCAGGGCCATCACAATACGGGCTCTCATAATTGAAATAAAAAATACATGTACTGGCTATATATTGTGAACTTATGCAGTGTTGAGCTGTTAAAACATAAGGAGTAGCATCCTCAGAGGTGTTATTTATAAGCGTTCCTGTGCATCTTTCACTTCCCATGTATACAATTCTTACAACCGAATGCTTAATTTTTTGTATTTCCGGTTCTTCATGGCAATTTATGTCTATATTACATGAGCCAGAACTTCCATAATAACCGTCTTTATAAACATCGGCTTTTTGGGCCGTTTTATTCCTCTTAGCTATGTAACCAATTTCAATATCTCCCGGGTCATTCACAAACTTCATGAGCTGTGCTTCAATATATATACGATTTGACTGAACAGGACTAATGGCCAGGCTTCCGTATGATTTATTGTTTTTGTATGTAAACCCCCCTCGTATTTGTTGCTGTTGTTGGTCATAAACAAAAATGCGTACTCCTTTGGCAAGCTTGAACTTGCTAAAAACCACACTTAAAGATGCTGCATCTTTTGCGTAAAATCCCATTCTCCAAGTTTTAGTCCCTTCTTTTAAAGTATCCCATAAGCCCATATCTTTATAAGAAAGATTAACATCACAAACAAAAAAATCATTTGAAATTTTAAGTCGTGATGCTGGATCACTTTTCTTAATAAGCGATTTGTCGGGTTTCTCGCAATTGAGTTCGAGTATGGGTATATTTGCCCGGCTAAGGCTATCTGAAACAGTTGGTGAGCCGCCATACTGGATTTGTGCAGACAAACGTTGTAAAAGTAGTACAACAAACAATGCTGTGAAGATTCCAATTTTAACTTTCATGAAATATTTTTTTTTGAAAATAATGATTTAGCCGGAAAATACCTAATAGTTTATATTTTCTCTATTTAGCAATTCCTTAAAACTGATTTTTTCATAATCATCTTTAATATCCTGCCAATTTTTATAAGTTACTTTTCCAAAATACATACTCTCAATTGAATGTTATCTGAAAACATTGATTTTAATGAACCGGAGTTTTTGCTATAAAAGAACCGTGAATATCCGGGATAAAGCAATACTTTATCTTTAAAAAGATAAATGTTGTACCCTATATTCATATCAAGCTCATAAGTAGAACTTGTTAATGAATCATCTGAATTAGCAACACTATACCTTGTAAGGCCAATATCAAGGTTTATTTTCGAAAAAAAGTTAATTGATGGGGAATAAGAAGGTTGCCTTATAAATTGATTGAAATTGCCAAAAGTATTTGTATTGCTTGAGTAGTCAAATGAAATCATTATTGTTGATAAATCGTCGTTAGTACCCGTTGTGTTTAATTTATTTGAGTTCGAAATAATAGGTGATGTATCCTTTTTGGTGAGCAGGGGCATCGTCTTTAGAGGTAAACGTTGATTTTAACGCTGCCTCTTTTGCAAGTCGTAACAATGTAATATCTGTTGTTGTTGTTCCTCTTACCCCTTCCCTGGCACTCACAACTTTTCCCGACCTGTCAACAAGAATTTCAACTTTAACCACTCCTTGTTTTTGGTAATTTAAAGAAGGTACAGGAAGAAATACCTGGCCTCTTCCTGTTAGTTCGAATGAAGGCCCGTTTCCTTCTCCTGTTCCGCCTAAACGGTTATTAGACTCCGAGCTTCCTTCATTGCTTCCCTGGTTGCCTCCGGGTTGAGTTTCTCCTTCCGACCCGGAAGTTTCAGATGCAATGTTTTTTTCTGAATATAATTTTCGTGTATCAACTTTTTTAGGTTCTTCCTTCGGTTTTTTTTCAACATTAGGCTTTTCAATTGTTTTTTTAACCGGTTCTTCTTTCTTTTTTTTTGTTTCTTTTTTTGAAGAAATAGCAGGAGCTTCCTCAAAATCCTGGGTAAGCAGGTTTTCTTTTGTTTCCGCTATTGATGTTTCGCGTGGTGGTGGTGCTTGCTGTATTTTTTCTTGTTGCCGGGGTTCTGATATAGCTGGTTCAATACTACCATAGCCACTTTTGCTATTACCAAAATTAATTAAAATGCCATCTTCTCCGGGCAAAGGCAATGGAGTAGAAAAACCAAAAATAAGGAATAATATCAACAAAATTCCATGAAAAACTAATGTGCTTATTATGCCTTTTTTATTCATGGGCATAGCTTATAATTTTATTCGGGTGTAGTTGCCAAAATAAGTTTGTAATTATTATCTCTGGCAATATTCATAACTTTTACTACATATTCCAGGGGTACACGTCTGTCTGCATGCAATGAAATAGTAGGATCTTCATTGTATTTTAACCGGTAGGCCCTCAGGTTTTTCTGCAATTCACTTTCAAGATTGGCAAATGGTACCTGCTTTTTTTCAATATAAAATTTTATATCTTTTGTTATTGATACGCTGGTTACAGACTTGGCAGCCGTTTGGTTATTGCTCTGGGGCAATAGCAGCTTTAGTGCATTAGGCGCAATAAGTGTGGAAGTTAGCATAAAGAAAATCAAAAGCAGAAAAACAATATCTGTCATTCCAGACATGCTAAACTGAACACTTACCTTATTTCTTGAACTTAAACTCATTTTATATTTAGTTCTTATTATTTAACCGGTTCATTAAGCAAATCCATAAATTCGGTAGTGTTGGCTTCTAGCTGGAAGACAACCTTTTCAACTTTTGCCACCAAAATGTTATAAGCAAAATAGGCAAGGATACCAACGATTAAGCCCGCAACAGTAGTTATTAATGCTGTATAAATACCGTTTGAAAGCTGGGAAACATCGATGTTATTCCCTGACATTGACATATCATAAAAGGCCCTTACCATTCCCATAACTGTACCAAGAAAACCAAGCATTGGTGCTCCTCCTGCACAAGTAGCAAGGAGTGGCAACCCTTTTTCAAGTTTATAGATTTCCAGTTTACCAATATTTTCAATGGCAGCATTTACATCATTTAATGGCCGGCCAATACGGTTTATTCCTTTTTCAATCATTCTTGCTACAGGATTTCTGAACGATTGGCATAAGGCATGTGCCGATTCGAGTTTTCCTTCATGAATATAATCTTTTATTCTATTCATAAAATTTATATCTGTTTTCGATGCCTTATTAATGGCAAAGTAACGTTCTGAAAAAATATAAATTGTTAAAATAGACAAAAGCAAAATAGGAACCATCACCCAACCGCCTTTTACCGCCAATTCAAGAAAGGACAATGAAATTCCGGTTGCTCCCTCTCCAGCAATTGTTTCAGTTGCTGTCTGTGCCAAATTGGTTTGTAGTAAGATCAACATATTTACCATGATTAAATTTTATAGTAAAAATATAAAACGATAATTTATGTTTATTATTTTTTCATCAATAATTATTAACCATATAAAATTAAATGTAACTATTCGGCTATGGATAAGTTGAATATTGAAATAGTAAGATTTTTGACATTTCAAAAAAGCACTATTCTATTGTTCTAAATATTTAACATCATTCTTACTTTTTATTATGTATCCAATTTAAAACAATTGTCTAACCTCTAATTTCTAAATAAATTACTGTTTTGCGCCACTTTCCTGGTTGTTTTTCTTTTTCTTCCCAAAAATATTATTCCAATAATGTCTCCATAGTTCTCCAAATGTATTAAATTCTTCTTTAAATACAACACCAACGCCTTGTGTATAGGGAGAAGGCTGATTAATTTGGTCTTCATTTGAATGGTTAAAAGCTTTTAACCGTACTTTTCCGCTTTTGGTTATTTTATAATCTAAATCCACATCCCCGACAATACTATTTGATGAGTTTGCTGTAGCATTAGTAGGAACACCAACATTTCCATATATTGTTAACCGGTCATTCAACATTTGAGTAGAAAGCGCAAGTTCTACTTCATCGCTCTTAAGGCTGCGGCCTGTTCTGTAGTTAAGATTAACATCAACATCATTACTTATTTGTGATAGCCAGTGACTGAGTTGATTGGAAAGAAATTCACTTGCATTTACTCCGGCAGCGTTAGTATAAGGAGATGCTATTGCAGTTTGAGTCCCCGCTCCAGCCGATCCTTGGTCACTTGGCATAAATCTATTTAATACCAGCAAGGATAAAAATTGTTTGCTCAATTCTTCGCTCGTGTTTATGGCATTCCTAACATTTTCTCTTGTCATTTCTTCTACATGGGGTAAATATATGTTGTATTTGATTGTTGGGTTCATAAGTTTACCACTCATTAATATCTGACAATCAACAGTTGTTTTTGAACCATACTGTCCATTTGAACCAAATAAATCTTCTAATGATGCTTTCGTACGATAAATAGCAGCCAGATCAATTTCAGCATTTAAAGGTGTTCCATTCCAGTTTATAGTCCCCCCGTAATCAATGCTAAATTTCCGGTTAATAACATCCTGAAGGGTAAATAAATACTCTCCTTCTTCAACCGTATAGTTTCCGTACATGGTGAACCGTCCCAGTGTATTTATCTGAAGATTAATGTCGCCCACTCCTTTTCCTTTTATTATGTCACCTATAGTGGGGTCAAATATTATTTGAACTTCTGCATCGGGTGTAATTTCAAGATCAAAATTCATTCTTATACCACTTAAATCAACCTTATAATTATTTATAACAGTTTCATTGCCTTTTTCTTTACCCGGTGATGTGAGTGTAATAAAGTTATATTCCGAAATTTCTTCTTTATTTGACAATGGAATAAAAAACCTGGTGTTTTTTTCAGTCTTTGCAGTAATATCCATTGTAATACTTTTTGGATCACCCATAATTTTCACAATACCCGTGGCAAATGCAGAACCGTAAAACTGGTTGTTATCAAAACGTGTTGTATTTAAAAATTGGAATTTATCGGCTTTAATTGAAAAATGAAACCTAAAATTCTTGAAATAATTATTAGAAATCATTCCATTAAGCATAGCAGAGTTCCCGTAATGGTCAAATATTTTTATGTTATCAAGTAAGATATTATTATTCAGAACTTTAAGCTCATTGGTAAAATTATATCGCGTCCTCAAATAGTTTATAGTAAATGATGTATTTTGAAGTTTTAGATCGCCGTTCAATAATGGTTCTTTTAAAGTACCGCATACCTTAAGTTTTCCAGAAGTAATTCCCCTCAGGTCACTGGCCAAATTTTTAAAATAAGAGGTGAATATGTTTAGTTTCAACCTATTTAGTTCAACATCAAAGTTGATAATACCCTGCTTACTTGGAAAATATTCACCTTTAACATCAATTGTTTTAAGTTTGTCACGGGTTGCGTATGCTTCAAGAAAGATAGATTTTTTAACATTATTCCAGGTAGAGTTAACAACTGTATTTCCAAGTTTCTCATCATTAATAGTAAGTGTATCAACAGATAAACTTGAATAAAATAATGGGTTGGAAAATACGCTTGAAATGGTGGCCTCACCATTAAGTTTACCATAAAATAAAAATCCTTTTGTTCCAGTATAGTTATTTACATTTTCCAGGTTGAAATCTCTAAATTCGACGATTAATTTGTCTGACGGATTTTTAGAAATAACCCCGTCAATTTTAAAAAACTGGTTGTTGTGGCTAATATAAAAATCGTTAACTTCAAGCAATTTATTGTACAGCCTGATATTACAATTACTTATATTCCATAAGGTATCATTAGTAATAATTTTTGTTGGTGATACATTAATTATGAGTGCGGGAAATTTTGAACTATCAACAGGTTCAAAAGCTAGCTTGGCATTAATTGAGCCTTTGTAAGCCGCTGAACCCCAGTTATTCCACCTAAACAGAAAATTTGCTGTATCGAAACCGGTATATGAATAAATGCTAAAATTTTCAAGAGTTATTTTATCACCGATAGTAAAACTTTCACTTCCTGATACCATATCAAATACGGTGTCATTTGATTCGCCCTTAATATACAGATTTTTCCAGGTATTATCTTTGGCTTTGACATAAGAAGCTTGTGCTAAAAATGAAAAGTGGTTTGAGTCTGGATTAAAAACTCCATTTATTATTGAATTCTCTGCGATAAAATAATCAGGTGAAAAGTAATCGAATATTGGTTTAGTATTTTTGAATTTAACTTTGAATGTAAAACCGTTTTTGAAATCACCAATTGTTTCTATGCGAGAATTTATGATAGAAGGAATATACGATTGCAAAAATTTTTGTAAAGAAACACCTATTTTTTCAACCTGGTAAGTACCTTTAATCTCAACATCTGCAAGATCTGATTTTATGATAAACGAATTTGAATCAGGTGTATTATTAGCAAGAATAGTAATACCATATATTTGAATTTGTTTATTTTTTTTCTCAAAAAAAGAATTAATAAGCTTTATTTTACCATTTAAGTTGTTCAATGAGTTCCCTTTTGCATTTGCTTCAATATCAAATGATATGTTATGAAAAGGGTCAGACTTATCAATATTCAAAGCAAAAAGATTTGCATGCGCAACAGAAGCAACAAAGTCATAATGAGCTAATTTATCTGATAAATCAATAATACCTTTAAAGTCAAAGCTTATATTCGGATCTTTTACAGATATTTCTCCATTGTATTTTTTGTCATCTAAAATACCTGCCAGTTGTATATTTTTATAAATATAGTGGTTGATTTCGAGGTTGTTTATTGTACCTTTCAATGTTGCATTTATTGATTTTCCTGATTTGCTAAAACCATTTGCCTTTATTTTCAAAGAGATATTTCCAATTGTTTTTTCATTATTCAAGAGTTTTCCCAAATTATAATTTTTGGTTTCCAGGTTTCCATTGAAAGCAAATTGATTCAAAGAATCGGGTTTTATTAACAGGTCGGTTTTTACTTCACCTAAATCAGTTTTCAGGTTTCCATAAGCAACAAAATCATTTATAAATCCTGTGAACTGCCCTTTATAAACAATACTTCCCATTTTTTTCAATGTTCCGGATAAAACAATTTGTTTTTCACCAGGGAGTTCTAAATCTTCAAGATCACTGGAAATAGTTTGAAAATGATTTAGCCTTGCATATATAAATGTTTGATTTAATACAGGTAATCCGTCTAAACTAAACTCACCTGAAATTTCCGACTCATGTCCAAATTTTATGTCAATATTTCTTCCTCTTAAGTTACTGATATTACCGGAAAAATCACCTGAGATATCTAATACTTGGTATGAATTGCGAAATCCAGGAATAAAGAAAGCAAGATCATAAAAATTCAAACTGGACGAAATAAGCTGAACATCTAACATAACATTAGTAAATACCGAGTCTGCTTTGAAATCTTTAAAATCATTAAAAAAAAGACTGATAGTTTTTCCATTAATTGAAGATTTAGGGGTTTTTATTTTTGTATTCTCGAAAATAAGATGCTTATTACTAATGCTTGTTTGTGAATTGAATTCCGAGAGAATAAAACCATTGTGGTCTTCAAAACTTAATGATTTAATTAAGAAATTAATTGTATCCCCCTTTGGTGTAAAACGTTTTAATTCCGCATTAAAATTATTTAGTTTTATATCGGCAAAGTCAATACCATATTCCTTATCCTTTTTCAATGACCGGCCAAGGTAAAACTTACTATCTGATAGTTTAATATTTTTTATTTCAATATCCCATTTACTCTTTGTTTTTTTATTTTTTGCAGAAAATTTTTCAGTAATAAATTTCAGATTGATAGTTTTTGTTGAATCAACATATAAATTGATTTTAGCGTTTTTTAAACTTATACCTCCAATTGTTAATCTTTTTTGTTGGAGGTTGAATTTATTTATGCGTATAGCTATCTTGTCTGAGAATAAAAGTGTATCACCGTTTTGGTCTTCAATGTAAATATTGTTAATAATAACCCGGTTAAAAAATGAGACCTTAATCTCTCCAACAACAAAATGAGTCCCTAAATTTTCAGAAAGTATCTTAACAGCTTTTTTTGCCACAATTGTTTGTACATAATTGCTTTGCAACGCAATGAATGCAGTTGTTAAAATAACCATTACAAGTAGCAAAATGATAGCTAATATTTTAAATGTCTTTTTGATAACTTTGTCTTTTATAATTATGAACGCAAAAGAAG
>CAZWGG010000036.1:10048-16779 GCA_964633305.1 uncultured Bacteroidales bacterium | reverse complement strand
CCCGGAGCAATAAAATTGATGGGCAATAAAATTAAAGCAAATAATTACGTCAGAGAACTTGGTATACCTGTACTACAAGGAATTACTGGTTCCAGGGAATATTTACTTGGTTTAAATAGAAAAATCAGTTATCCTTCACTAATCAAAGCATCTGCAGGAGGAGGCGGAAAAGGTATGCGGATTATCAGGTCAAAAAATGATTTGTATGAAGCAATTGAATCTGCCTCACGAGAGGCTGAGTCATATTTTGGAAATGGGACAATCTACATTGAACGTTATCTTGAAAACCCCCGGCATATTGAAATCCAAATATTGGGTGATAAATATGGTAACATAATTCATTTGTACGAAAGAGAATGCTCCATTCAACGCCATTATCAGAAGATTATAGAGGAAGCACCTTCAATTTCCCTTAGTGACCAATTAAGAAATAAAATAATTTCTGCTGCGGTTAAAATTGCAAGTTCAATACGGTATGAAAGTGCGGGTACTGTTGAGTTTTTACTTGATGGTGACATGAAATTTTATTTCTTGGAAATGAATACCCGTATACAAGTTGAACATCCGGTTACCGAATTGATTACGGGTATAGATATTGTTAGAGAGCAAATACTCATTGCCGCGGGTAAGAAACTTTCATTTTCACAAGACGATATTAGAATAAGTGGCCATGCAATTGAAGCACGTATTTATGCTGAAGATACATTGAATAATTTTTCACCTTCCCCGGGTAGAATCAATTATTATCATAAACCTACATGCAAAAATCTTAGGATTGATTCGGAGATTCAGACCGGCAATTATTTTATTGGCCACCAGTATGATCCTTTATTGGCGAAATATGCAGTTCATGGTGAAAATCGTTTAGATGCCATTCAACTATTATTAAAAAGCATAAATGAAACCGTAATTCATGGCATTCATAGTAATTTATCATTTATTAAGGCTTTGGTAAAAGATGAAAATTATTTACAGAATAATCTATCTGTTAATTATGCAAACCGGTTATTAAAGAAAATACTTTTAAGCTCGGACAAAGAAAAAAAAGATATTAAGTCTGTTTTAGCAGCTATAGTTTTTATCATTCATAAATTAACGCATGATGAAAAATCGAATGATACGGATACCATTTGGAATTATATTGGATTATGGAGGCATATAATGAATGTACCTTTGGAATTTGATGAAAATTGCCTGTTTCTGGAATATCAGTTTAGGAGTAAGAACATTGTCGAAATCATGGTAGATGATAAATTGGTTATGGCAGAACTTATAAGTTTGTCATTTCATAAAATTTTTCTGAGGATCAATAAATCAATATATTCATATATATTTTCATCTGACCATAATGGTACGATATGGATAAGTAACCAGAACTTAACGTATAAATTTGCCAGGAAAGACATACTAAGTGCTGAGAATCATTTTAATGAATATACTTCATCAGAAAAAAATGCAAAAATTATAGTTTCTCCAATGCCAGGTAAAATTTTGGAAGTATTAACTAAAGAAAACTCGATAGTCAAAAAGAACGATCCTATCGTAATTATTGATTCTATGAAATTGGAAAACAAAATATTAGCTACTATAACCGGAAAAATTCTAAAAATTCATGTTAATGAAGGAGATCAGGTAAAAGCTAATATGGTTTTAATTGAAATAGAGTGATTTTGCTATTAACAGTTCTGTAAAATATTTGTTTATTTTTTTCATAAAATTATTAAACAAAAATAATTTCGCAATGTTATTCAAGAATAGATAGATATAGAATAAAGCAAACAAAATGCATCCACTACTTAATGAAATTCATGAAAAATTGAGAAAGAAAGTCAGGGAGTTTGCCGAGATGGAAGTTAAACCTAAAGCAAAGAAGCTTGATGAAGCAGGAACTTTTTCAGTCGAACTTACAAAACGAATGGGGGAACTAGGTCTTTTTGGAATAATTATTCCTGAAAAGTATGGTGGCCAAAATTTGGATACACTTTCTTATATCATAGCCGTTGAAGAATTGGCTCGAATAGATGGGGCACAGGCTGCTACGGTAGCTTCACATAATTCACTTGGTATTAATCCTATATATCAGTTTGGAACGGAAAAACAGAAACAAAAATTTTTACCTTCGTTAACCATAGGTGAGAAACTTTGGGCATTTGGCTTAACTGAGCCAACTGCGGGCTCAGATTCTCGTGGCACAAGAACAGAAGCAAAACTGGTTGATGGAAATTGGGTAATTAACGGTTCGAAAATATTTATTACCAATTCGGCATCTGAACTTTCCGGTGGTGCTACTTTACAGGTAGTTACAGGTGAGAAAAATAATGAAAAACAGTTATCGGTAATACTAGTTAATCGTGAAACGAAAGGTTACCGGACTGAAAAAATTTCAAATAAAATGATGTGGCGTGCTGCAGATACTGGAAAATTATTTTTTGAAAATTGCATGGTTCCTGAAGAAAACCTGTTAGGTAAGATTGGCCAAGGAGCAAAAATAATGCTTGAAACTCTTGATGGTGGCAGGTTATCTATTGCTGCTATGGGGTTAGGATTAGCCCAGGGTGCATTTGAACAAGCCATGGATTATGCAAAAAAACGTTTCCAGTTTGGTCGACCTATTTATAAGTTTCAGTCCATTTCCTTTAAACTGGCTGATATGGCAATGAAAATAGAACTGGCCAGAAATCTTTTATATAAAGCTTGTTGGTTGAAAGATCATGAAAAACCTTTTGGGAAAGAAGCTGCAATGGCAAAGTTATATTGTTCGGAAGTTGCCAAAGATGTAGCTGACGAAGCAGTCCAAATTCATGGAGCTTATGGGCTTTTTAAAGATACGGATATTGAACGGTTTTATAGGGACCAACGAATTCTTCAGATTGGTGAGGGGACATCGGAAATACTGCGTATAGTAATTTCCAGGCATCTGGGATTAAGATAGATGTTGATGTGGGTGATTTTATTGAAATTAAAAAAAAACTTGATTATAATGATTAAAAAAGTAAGTAACTAAATTTGAATCCATGAGAATTAGTAAACAAAGAAAATGTAATAGTCATGGAAAAACGTAAAAATGATCATATTCTTCTTGCTTTTCAGTCACAAATGGATATTAAAGAAAAAGATTCCAGGTTTTATTATGAACCTTTATTAAGTCCACATCCTACTGACGATAGTAAATCCTTTATATTTCTGGGTAAGGAACACAAAATACCTATGTGGGTGTCAAGTATCACTGGAGGAACACAACTGGCCAGAAAGATTAATACTAATCTGGCCAGGGTATGTAATGAGTTTGGTATGGGAATGGGATTGGGCTCCTGCAGAATTATCCTGAACGATGAAACACATTTTGCTGATTTTGATATGAGAGAAGTAATTGGAAATGATTTGCCATTTTATGCTAATCTTGGTATTAGTCAAATAGAAGAATTTTTAGCATCAAATAAACTTGATAAAATTAATGATTTGGTCCACCGGCTAAAGGCTGATGGGTTAATTATTCATGTAAACCCTATGCAGGAATGGTTTCAGCCTGAAGGAGACAGGCTACATAAGTCTCCTATTGAAACGATTGAACGGTTTATTGAAAAGGTAAACTATTCTGTTATTGTAAAAGAAGTTGGGCAAGGAATGGGGCCTGAAAGTTTAAAGGCCCTGATGAAATTGCCCTTAACAGCCATTGAGTTTGCGGCATTCGGCGGCACTAATTTTTCGAAAATTGAATTAATGAGGAACGATTATTTTTCACGACAGTTATTTGAACCGTTTGCTTCTATTGGAGAAGACGCTGAAAGTATGACGAATTACATCAATAGAATTGTAGAAGAAGAGGGTGACACAATTCTTTGTAATCAAATCATAATTTCGGGGGGAATAAAACATTTTCTTGATGGATATTACCTGGTTAATAAACTTAAATTGCCCGCTATTTACGGTCAGGCTTCTTCATTTTTAAGGTATGCAAAAGAAAGCTATGACGATCTGTTTCACTTTGTTGATTTACAGGCTAAGGGACTAAAGTTAGCAGAAGCATTTCTTAAAGTTAGGGAATGAAATGGATAAGATTCAGATAATACATGGTTTTTCAAGACTTTCACGAGAAGAAAAAATACGGCATATACTTTCAGTAGTAGATACTAATAAAGAATTATCAAATGATTTTAAATCACATCTTCATACTAACCCATCATACCAAAAACGTTATGAAGAGTTTTCTGAAAATACGGTAACCAATTATTTTTTGCCTTTTAGCCTTGCTCCCAATTTTTTTGTAAATGGCAAATTCTACATGGTTCCAATGGTTATTGAAGAAAGTTCGGTAGTTGCTGCGGCATCAGCAGCTGCAAAATATTGGGCTGTAAGAGGGGGATTTCATTCAAAGGTAATTTCAGCAATTAAAACCGGTCAGGTACATTTTTTATGGCGAGGGGATGTTAACAATTTGGTGTTGTTTTTTGACAATCAAAAAAGAGAGTTAATTAAATCGGCAGGTAGTATTACAAAGAATATGAGAAAAAGAGGAGGTGGTATTATTGATATTGAATTACTGGATAAAAGAGAAAAGTACCCTGACTATTTTCAGTTACATGTAAAATTTGATACGGCCGATTCTATGGGCGCT
Source organism: uncultured Bacteroidales bacterium (assembly GCA_964633305.1). Classification (GTDB taxonomy): domain Bacteria; phylum Bacteroidota; class Bacteroidia; order Bacteroidales; family UBA10428; genus CAZWGG01. The sequence continues at coordinate 12,164 of CAZWGG010000036.1, read as the reverse complement.
AATTTTATAAACTCTGTATTAGAAAACATTGCAAAAGTTTTTGAATACAAAATTCAGTTCAATGAAAATTTTTCGGATAAGGAACGAAACATTGAAATTATTATGTCAATACTTTCTAATTATTCACCGGAATGTCTTGTAGAAACAGAAGTTCAGTGCAGTATTGACCAATTGGAAAGTAATCTAGAGTCAATGCCTGCTCATAAGTTTGTAAATAAACTCAAACAGGCTGTGGATATTGCTAATGCTGATATTTCAAGGGCAGTGACCCATAACAAAGGGATTTTTAATGGGATTGATTCAGTTATGTTAGCAACCGGTAATGATTTTAGGGCAATTGAAGCACAAGGGCATGCATATGCTGCAAAAGACGGCCAGTATAGTGCCTTGTCTGAAGTTTCTATAGAGAATAATATCTTTCACTTTAAGTTAAAAATGCCTATTTCTTTGGGAACAGTTGGTGGTATAACACGTTTACATCCTTTGGCCAAAAGATCACTGGAATTATTGGGAAATCCAAATGCTAAGGAACTTATGCAAATTGCATCTTCCGTAGGGTTGGCTTCTAACTTTAGCTCTATTAAATCTCTTGTTACAAAAGGAATACAAGCCGGGCATATGCGCATGCATTTGAAAAATATACTAAGAAGTTTTAATGCTGGGGAGGAAGAGATAAACCTGGCCGTAAATTATTTTAAGAATAAGAAGATATCACATAATACTGTTGAACATTTCCTGGATAGACTGAGAAAAAAGGAAAAATGATACATCGATTCAAATCAAATGGTAAACTACTTCTTTCAGGGGAATATGCTGTTTTAAAAGGAGCAAAAGCTTTGGCCATACCATTAAAATATAATCAGTGGATGGATGTTTGCAACCTTACCGGAGAAAAATATCCTGTAATAAAGTGGCTTGCCAAAGATAGAGGAAAGATATGGTTTGAAGCAGTATTTGATAAAAATAATTTCACTATAAAGTTTTCAAGCGATAACCATATTGCAAGAAATTTGAAAAGGATACTATCAGAAGTGAAAAAATTAAATAACGATTTTTTTTATAACCATCATTCATTTAAGATTGTTACTAATACTGACTTTCCGATTGAGTGGGGACTCGGATCAAGCTCAACATTGCTCGCAAATATTTTAAAATGGGCGCGACTGCAACCATTTGAACTTTTTTTTAAAATATCCAATGGTTCAGGGTATGATGTGGCTTGCTCACTGTCTAATTCTCCAATTACCTACCAGTTAAAAGATTCAAAACCTGTTATAAACGAAGTGTCATTTTTTCCTTGTTTTCATGAGTACCTCTATTTTGTTTACCTTGGGAAGAAACAAGTGACGATCAATAGCGTGCGAGATTTTTTTAAGAGTGGGCCAACAATGCAAAAGAAAATCATTGACAGGATTGGGTATTTAACAGATTTAATGCTTCAAGAGTTGAATTTGGATCAGTTTGAAGAAATTTTAATTGAACACGAAGCCATTATTGGAGAACTACTAACGAAGGTACCTATAAAACAAAATCTTTTCCCTGATTACCCTGGTGAGCTTAAATCCTTAGGTGCATGGGGTGGTGATTTTATGCTTGCAACCTGGAAAGGTACCTACAGTGATCTTCTTAGTTATTTTAGGTCAAAAGGATTAGGAGTTGTTATACCTTTTAGTGAGATGATACTATGAATGATAATTGTTTTGAAACGAACTATATTTTAGAAACCAAAAGAAATGAACGAATATTGGATTATAAACCGGGGATAGTAGGTTGGAAAAGTCCTTCGAATATTGCTTTGGTAAAGTATTGGGGAAAAAAGTCAAATCAACTTCCAAAAAATCCCTCGATTAGCTTTTCTCTTAATAAATCTGTTACAGAGTTAATGTTACATTACAGAGCTGCCTTAAATGATAGAAGTGATGTGGAATTTTATCTCGAAGAATTTGGCTGCGGACCCTGGGGGCACTACTACATGGGCATGCCTGTCGATTTCGACCGCGATGGAAATTGGGAAGTCATTTCCGGTGTTGATATGCATGGAATCTATTACTGGAAAAAATAACATCGGTTGTTGCTGCGATATATTAGGAACACGATAAAATGCGAACATGGATAA
>CAZWGG010000036.1:5043-10038 GCA_964633305.1 uncultured Bacteroidales bacterium | reverse complement strand
ATTTGAGAAAAGGGTAATTGAATACATAAATACTTTAAGGCATTTTTTCCCTTTTTTGAATAGGTTGAAATTAAGAATTGAAAGTAAAAACACCTTTCCCTACTCAACTGGAATTGCTTCATCTGCATCAGGTTTTTCTGCATTAGCCCTTGCACTAACTGATCTTGAAATGAGATTATTCCAAAATCAAAAGCCGGATGAAGAGTTTTTCAAAAAAGCCTCTTTTATGGCCCGATTGGGTTCAGGCAGTGCATGTCGTTCGGTTTACGGAGGATATACTATTTGGGGAAGTACTTGTCAACGAAAAAATTCTTCCGATGAATATGCCGAACCGCTTGATGATGTTATTCATCCTGTTTTTTATGCGTATTGCGATACCATTCTAATTATTAGTACCAAACAAAAAAAGATATCCAGCAGCAAAGGTCATTTGCTTATGGATAAGCACCCTTATTCAAATTCAAGAATAGAACAGGCCAATCGTAATGTAGAAAGTATGCTAAGTATTTTGGAAAAGGGAGATTTGAAGCAATTTGTTAAAGTAGTTGAACAGGAAGCATTAACATTGCATGCCCTGATGATGACCAGTTCACCCGGATACCTGTTAATAAAACCGGAAACAGTATCAATTATAGAAAAAGTCTGGCAATATAGAAATGATATGGATTTACCCGTATGTTTTACTCTTGATGCAGGTGCTAATGTTCATTTGCTTTACCCGGAAAATATTTCTGAAAAAGTAAAACCATTTATAGATAATGAACTGAGCGTATTTTGTGAAAATAGCAGGGTTATTTATGATAAAGTGGGAAGAGGGCCTGTTAGAATGGTATAATGAAAACAAAAAAGACATATCCTGGCAAGATACTTCTATTTGGTGAATACACGATATTGACTGGCGGAAATGCACTTACAGCGCCTTATGATAAGGTATTTGGTTATTTTGATTGGCTCGGTAATGAATCATTATCTCATCAACTGAACTCGAACAGGAAACTAAAGAAATTTCATACCTATTTAACAAAATTGAATTATGATCACACTTCAGGTTTACAAATTAATCTTAAAAATTTTGAAGAAGATATAGAACAGGGTATATTCTTCAATTCCACAATACCTGAAAGCTATGGAGTGGGAAGTTCAGGGGCATTGACAGCTGCTGTATTTGACAGGTATTCAATGATTAAACCAGGGTACAAAAGTGAGCTACATAAATTGAAACAAATGTTGGCAGTTATAGAATCTTATTTCCATGGAAAAAGTTCGGGTATTGATCCGTTAAGTAGCTATGTTAGGCAACCGTTATTGTTTTCAGAACGTGAAATAACGATTTTTAAGTTATCAGAGAATAAAAAATTAAATATTTTTTTGTTGGATACCGGAATTGTTGGCAAAACAGATGGATTGGTAGATATTTTCTTTAAAAGATACATGGATAATAAATTTAGAGATTTGGTTCATAACGTTTTAGTCCCTTCAAATTCAAAGGCTATTGACTCGTATCTTACAGGTAACAATCAAAATTTAATAAATAATCTTAAAACTATTTCTTCTCTGCAGAGAGAATATTTTTTGGATATGATACCCTCAAAAATTATCCCTGCATGGGACGAAGGTCTCAAATCAGGTGATTATTATTTGAAACTTTGCGGATCGGGTGGGGGAGGGTATGTATTAGAATTTACCCTATCGGAAAAACATAAATTCTGGCCAGGTAAATCGTTAATATACTTATAGAATACTATTTGGTTATATATTACCTAAAATTTTGAACCGCCGACCTCAATTCTCAATTTATGTACCTCATTTCCTGCTAATGACAGAAATCCTGTATGTTATATAGGTATTCATTCATATAAAAATTTAATCTATAATTAGTACCAATGAAAAAACTCTGTCACTTCACATTGCGGATTTTAAAAAAATCTTGGCACTACCAATGGCATCTTTTGCTAATGCATTGTTTAACAGAAGATTGTTTTGAATGTGGAATTGCAAATCCGAAAAAGTTGCCGTTTTTTTTGTCGTCCTTCCTACTTTCCTCAACGTTGAGGCTTCTACGTTCATACCAGGTACAACTAACAGTTAACATCCCGTGAACTAAAAGATTTATCTGATGAAATAGAGGAAAAAAACAGGTGTGATGGAGATTCCCGCATACGCGGGAATGACGACAAGAAAAGTTGAGAATGAGGTTGAATATTGTGAATGACGCTGATCGTTGAAGGATTCAAAAAAAGAATAATTCAAATTGCATTTGCATAAATCAATATAAAAAGTGGAATATAAAGGTGATTAAATAATTAATTTATTGTTTTCAGACAATACTCTCTTACCCAGCCTTTTTTACGATGTTTAATCCGCGTTTAATGGCATCTTCATTTAATGGAATAAGATGATGGTGTCTTTGTGGAAGAGATTTCTTCAACCCCTGAATAATATTTTCAAATTTTATAACAGGCTTAACTTTAAGATATGCTCCTAAAACAATCATATTAAAGGTTTTGGTCGTTGTCATTTTAGCAGCTTCAGCTGCGGCTTCAACCTGGAATATTTTTATGTCTTTACGAACAGGATGCCGGGTTATCCCATTTGTATCATATAGCAATATACCTCCTGGTTTTACTGTTTCTTCAAACTTGTCAAGCGACTGTTGGTTAAGGATTATGGCTGTATCAAAACTGGTTAAAATAGGAGAACTTATTCTTTCATCACTTAATATAACCGTAACATTTGCTGTACCTCCGCGCATTTCGGGGCCATAAGATGGCATCCAACTGACTTCCATATTCTGTAATATTCCCGAATAAGCTAAGATTTTACCCATGGAAAGTACTCCTTGTCCACCAAAACCTGCAATTATAATTTCTTCATTCATAACAATTTGAAAATTAGGTTTTAATATTTATATTGACTTAATAATTTCACCATCAACTTTAATATCGCCCAGGGGATAAAAAGGAAGCATGTTTTCCTCCATCCATTTGTTTGACTGCAGTGGGGTCATTTTCCATCCCGAAGGACAGTTTGAAACAAATTCAATAAATGATACCCCTTCTTTTAATTTCTGATTTTCAAATCCTTTCCTTATTGCTTTTTTTGCTTTTCTCACATTTGCCGGAGTATGAACCGACTGTCTTGAAACATAATAAGTTCCTGGTAAATGGGCAACAAGCTCTGTCATTTTTATAGGGTTTCCCATTAATTGAACATCGCGACCATAAGGTGTAGTTGATGATTTCATACCGGGAATGGTAGTGGGCGCCATTTGGCCTCCAGTCATTCCATAAATACCGTTATTAATGAATATTATTGTAATATTTTCACCTCTGTTACAAGCATGTATGGTTTCTGATGTACCAATAGCAGCCAGGTCTCCGTCTCCCTGGTAAGTAAACACAAACTTTTCCGGCCAGCATCTTTTAATACCGGTGGCAACAGCAGGTGCCCTTCCATGAGCTGCCTGTTGTGAATCAATATTCATGAATTCATATGCCAGCACAGAACACCCAACGGGAACAACTCCAATAGTATCGGATACTATTCCCATTTCATCAATTACTTCCATGATTAGCCTGTGCACTGCACCATGACCACAGCCAGGGCAGTAAGACAAAACTTTATCAGTCATCAGGCTGGTTTTTTTATAAACCAGGTTTTCTTCTTTTATAATATCTTTTACTTCCATGGTTTATCCTCCAATCATTTTTTCTTCAACAACTTTTAAAATTTCATCAGGCGAAGGTATCATTCCTCCCATTCTTCCGTAGTATTCTACTTTTACTTTTCCGTTTACAGCCAATCGTACGTCTTCAACCATTTGACCCGAGCTTAGTTCTACTGCTAATATTCCTTTTACCTGTTCAGCCAATTCACTAATTATTTTTTCAGGGAAAGGAAACAAGGTTATTGGTCGAAGTAACCCAATCTTAATTCCTTTTTGCCGGGCAAGTTTAACCGTTCTCTGGCATATTCGGGACGATGATCCGTAAGCTACCAATAGATATTCAGCATCATCACATTCAATTTTTTCAAATCGAACATCTTCATCCTTCATTCGCTGGTATTTTTTTACCAGGTCCCTGTTATGAACTTCCATTCGTGCCGGATCAAGGTCAAGAGATGTAATAATATTCCTTTCTCTGTCAGGAGTTTTCCCGGTAGTGACCCATGATTGGTCAAATTCTGAATTCCTGCCACATTGATCAAATAATTCCACTTTTTCCATCATCTGGCCAATAACACCATCTGAAAGTATCATTACCGGGTTACGATACTTAAATGCCAGATCAAATCCTATCAGTACAAAGTCAGCCATCTCTTGAACCGATGCAGGAGCCAGGACAAGTAATTTATAGTCTCCATGTCCTCCTCCTTTAGTTGCCTGGAAATAATCGGCTTGCGAGGGTTGAATTGTTCCGAGTCCGGGACCTCCCCGCATAACATTAACAATAAGACATGGCAATTCAGCACCTGCAATATATGAAATACCTTCCTGCTTTAGACTGATGCCAGGGCTTGACGAAGAAGTCATGACTTTTTTTCCGGTACCAGCAGCACCGAAAACCATATTTATAGCTGCAATTTCGCTTTCAGCCTGCAATAAGACCATCCCCGTGCGTTTATGTGGTTCTTCAGTTGCCAAATATTCCATTACTTCTGATTGTGGGGTAATGGGATATCCGAAATATGCATCACATCCTGCCCTTATTGCTGCTTCGGCTAATGCTTCATTACCCTTCATTAATCTAAGTTCACTCATAATTATAAAATATTTTTATGATTCAACTTTTGTTCTGTAAACTGAAATGACACCATCGGGACATACTATACCACAATTTGAGCAACCTGTGCAGTTTTCAGGATTTTCCATATATGCAAAATGGTATCCTTTACCGTTTACTTTTTTTTCCATCATAATTACATTGGTAGGACAGGCTTCAACACAGAGCTCGCAACCCTTACACCGTTCAATGTCAATTACAATTGCTCCTT
>CAZWGG010000036.1:0-5033 GCA_964633305.1 uncultured Bacteroidales bacterium | reverse complement strand
GCCATATATATTATTAAAAATTTATGATTAGGTACAATGATATTAACTTTTTTGGATAATGAATAGTTGAAATATTATGTTCTGTTTTCATATTTTTTTTCTCAAAAGTAATTACGAAATCTAATCTATATCAACTTTTGGTATTTAGTGAACATTAATGGGATAATTTTTCTTTTATAGGGATAAAATCCTTTATTATGGGGTGAAATTATCCTTATTCAAAACTGATAAAGTTATAACAAACAATCTTTTCTATAAAAAAGTTTCAATATTAAATATTTTGATTCAAAAATCCATAAAAACTTATTAAGAATGATGTTTATGGAAAAGAGCAAGACGTTCTTTAAGCACTCCAAAGTTTTTTTGCCGGGTATGAGATACGCATGCCCTTAATCCCTCATTACGTTCACTTCCTGTAGCATCAAGGGTAATTGCACTTATTCCATATCGAATTAATTCAAACAATAATTGTTCGCCGGACATATTCGGATATGATATGGTAAAGTAAAAGCCATCAGCAAGTAAACGGTCTTCATCCATATCGTAGACAAGACTGAACCCATTATCAAGAAAGAGTTTCTTCATTATTTTTGCCCGTTCTCCATATTCCTTTGTCTCCTTAACAAAATCGTATTTGCCAGAATTGACAGCATTTAGTATAGCAGCAAGTCCTATCTGTGCAGAATGCGCAGTACCAGCTGATGAAGCGTATATGGCATCTTGCACAATGGCAAGTCCGAAAGTGGCTGTTGAAAAGTTTTTTTTCAGATCAAAAAAATCTGTATTGAACAAGTTATCTGGTATAATCATTGCTCCAATTCTTTGTCCCGCATAGCTAAATATTTTTGAACTCGAGAAAAGCAAAACATAATTATCTGTATAGTTAGCTATAGTTGGAGGATATGGCGGTTTACCGGGTGTCCCGTAATTTTTTCTGAAATCCATGGCAAAATAGGCTAAATCTTCAATTACAATCACTCCATGTTTATTTGCCAGCTCTCCAATTATCTCCAGTTCTTTTTCAGTGAAACATATCCACGTCGGATTATTGGGATTTGAATACATAAATATGGATATATTGCCCTTTTGCAAATATTCTTCAAGCTTGCTTTTTAGTTTAATGCCGCGGTAGTTATAAATATCGAAGCTTTCATAATTAAACCCCAGAATTTGTAATTGTCTTTTATTAACAGGGAAACCAGGATCTATGAATAACGAGGTATTTTTATGTTTATCACGTTGGTTAGCAACCATAAAGGCAGCCATAGCCCCATGCATTGATCCAATAGTAGGAATACAACCGGCAGGGCTAACTTCAATATTCAAAAAAAGTTTTATAAAGTTTGATAATTCAGTCTTCAATTCTTTTATCCCTTCAATTGGAGGATAAACAGAAGCAACACTCTTTTGCAATGCATTTATCTCTGCTTCTATTCCAATTTGTGGAGCAGATAAACCGGGAATTCCCATTTCCATTCGGATAAACTTAATTCCAGTCTTTTCCTCAATACTATTAATCAGCTGAACAATTTCGCGAATTGAAGTTTTAGCAAGAGACTCAATCTTTCTTTCTTTTCTAATCTTTTCAATAATATCTGCCTCTATTGGTATTATTTCCATTAGCATTTTTATTTTTCAATCATAATCCTGGAATCAACAACTATTACATCATCGGAATTACCTATTAATGGATTTAAGTCCATTTCCTTTAACTCAACTGCAAAACGAAGCAATGAAGAAAGCCGGACTATAATCTCTGCATATTTATCTTCGTTTATTCCTTCTCTTCCCCTGATACCATGAATTATAGCATAGCTTTTCAAACTTCTGATCATTGAGTAAGCTTCATCAAATGTAAGCGGGGCCAATCCAGAAGAATAATCATTAAGAACTTCAACAAATATACCTCCCATTCCGCATAAGATAACATGACCAAATTTTGGTTCATATTTTGCCCCAATAAATAGTTCTGTCCCGCTTTGCATTTTTTGAACCAGCACAGCTTTTACTCCTTTAACTTTCATCATTCTCCTAAATTCTGCAATTAAGTGAATGTCCGATTTTATATTAAGGGTAACTCCCCCTACATCTGATTTATGTACAGGTCCAATTACTTTTAATGCTACGGGATAACCTATATCTTTAGCGATACTTAGCAGTTTCTTTTTTGATTTTGCCACACCTTCTTTAACAATTGGGATACAAGCTGCCTCAAGTAGCTGTTGAATAATTTCAGGATATTGAAATCCCGGTTCACAAGAATCAATAATTTTTCTGATTTCAGGAATATTTATTCTTTCAAGAAATATTTTTTCTTCTGCAGGATAAGGTGTATTGTATACTTTTGTTAGTGCCCTTCCAAGAACTACTTCATCCGGGAAGTTAACATGACCTTTTGAGAGAAACATTTCTACTTCTTTTTTTGCACTACTTATAGAAGGTAAGATTGGAAAAATTGGTTTATTACATATTATCATTTTTTTATGAAGTGTATCATATGTATCAAATACCTCACTTAGTCCGGTGCTCCCGAATATCACAATCATTCCATCAATATAATCAAGCTTTTTCTCACAGTAATCAATTACTTTACCCAGTTGTTCAGCTGTTCCGGTAGCAATAAGATCAATAGGATTTGAAGCTGAAGCCCCTGGGTCCAGCAGAGAAAGTAAATACTCATTCTCTTTGCCTTCAATTTTAGGAATTTTCAAACCACCTGAGGTAAGAGAGTCTGTTAACATAACTGCAGGGCCTCCTGCATGGGTTATAATAGCAATGTTTTGCCCTTTTAGTTCTTTATGCATAAAAACAGAAGCAACCGTAGTAAGCTCTTCTCTCCCAAAACAACGAACAATTCCTGCCTTTCTAAAAAGTGCTTCAACAGCCGAATCAGAGCTTGCCAAAGCTCCGGTATGTGACGAAGCAGCTCTTTTTCCTGCTTCGGTCACCCCCGACTTTATCGCAGCAATTTTACATCCCTTTTTAATTAATGAGGAAGCATGTTTTAGTAGCTTATCCGGATTTCTTATAATTTCTGCATAAATAAGTTTTATTTTTGAACTTTTTTCAGGATCGAAAGTCTTGTCCCAATGTTCAAGAACTTCCTCAATTCCAATCTGCGCACTATTTCCTATTGAGAATATACTGGAAAAAGTAAGCCCCTTGGGTAAAGCTGATTCCAGGATAAAAATGGCAGTGCCGCCCGACCCGGAAACAAAATCACACCCCTTGCTATCAAGTTTTGGAATAGGAGAAGTAAAAACACCATGATATTTCTGGGTAATTACTCCAATACAGTTTGGGCCTATCAGGCTGGCATTATGCTTATTGGCTATGGCAACAATCTCTTTTTCAATACAAGCACCTTGTTCGCTCTCTTCACTAAATCCGGCTGATATTATAATAAATGCTTTTGTTCCTTTTTTTTCTGCCAGTATTTTAACCGTATCTTTACAATATTGACAGGGAATTGCAAGTATTGCCAATTCAGCCTTTGGGAGATCGTTTATGTTTTTATAACATTTTATACCTTGTACCTCTTCTTCTTTTGGATTAACAACGTATAACAAACCTGGAAATTTGCCATTAATTATGTTTTCAAGTATTTTCCCTCCTGGTTTATGTACATTATTTGAACCTCCAATTACTGCAATACTTTCAGGTTCAAGGAGTTCTCTGTTTATCATTATTAATAAATGTTATACAACCAAAACAAATTTAGAAAATATGCGATTGAATTAGTATAACATTTATCATGTTCTAGCTTTGGTAATCGTTTGGTGTTAAAAATTAAAAGCTCCAGTAGCTTAAGGTTATTTCCGATTGGTTTATTAATCAATAATATAATCAACTTGGTCGAAAATACAAAATAGTCTTATAAACCCTTTTTTTAATATCTTCAGGTGTTGGATTAAGTTCTTCGGCAGTAAATTTGCCGTTCCGTATATCAATTCTTTCAAATACCATAAGGTATAAACTAAATATGATATCAAGACTTAACTGGTATCTTGGTCCTAAACATGGCCTGATTTCTTCAATCACTTTGTATGTTTTCTGGCGATATTGATCCGCTAATAAATAATATTCCTTTATAAGATTACGAAAGTTATTTTCAATTTTTCCACCGGATGCAATGTCTTTTAATATTTGCCTGTTTAATCCATGTTTTGTAATTAAGTCATCAGCAAAATAATTCAGGTTATCGTTTTGGTCTTTTTGAAAATCACGGATTATGTGTACGATATAACTAAAAATTGCACAAGGCAATGACGCTTTTTTTACATCAAAACACGGATGGGTGTATTGTCCGGTTTGCTTATTTATTCCGCATAAATGAACAAATATTGATGCCGGAGCAATCGAAGCTCCTTCGGCATAATCAAGAAAAGCCTGAAGAGAAGGAAAACCATTGTTATATATATCATAAATCATTGATTTTGCAAAATTTTGCATTGGCCAGGCAGGAATTTGAAATTTACAAAGTGTTTCCATCAATTCATTATGATGAGATTCTTTTTTGTTTAAACCATTTATTTGTTTTATCCACTCATCAACTTTTTTGGAAAATTCTTTTTTTTCATTTTCTGAAAAACATTTATAAGCAGCTTTGTGATGGTCGATTAAATCGTCAATAGCCCTCATAAATTTATAGCAGGTTTTCGCGGCATAATATCTTTCATCATCCCAAAAACGCGCAGCAATAAGAATATTAGGATGATCCTGTATTTTTTCGAAGTCTATTTTCTTAAACAACTCGAAATACTCATTACACACTGACTTCATTTAATAAAATTTATATTATCAATTTTGACCTTATACAAATTTCAGGCCGGAAATTTAGTTTAAAGTTTGCTTAGTTTCAAGTTGTTTTAGATTGTCTCATTTTATTTTGATACTGTATTATAAATTTTAAATTAAAAGTCCACGTACTCCTCTATACTTTTTTATCGGAATCAGTGAATAGAGGCATTTAACATACATAGTCTTTGCAAGAAAACGCCAAATACTGCGTTATTCTTGCCTTGAAAATAGTC
>CAZWGG010000035.1:0-16915 GCA_964633305.1 uncultured Bacteroidales bacterium | reverse complement strand
GGTATAATGTACGAGAACTACGATTTATTGGGTCAATCAGACAAATCATATCAATATTTTGAATTATACTCATCTCTTGATAAAGAAATCAAGAAACAAGAAATGCGGCAGGTTAAGCAGGATGCTAAAACTGAAGTAACACGGGCAAATACTGAAAAACAACTTACCGAAGAAGAACTGAAGATAAAACAGAAAGAACTGAAAATTACTGCAGATTCTTTACAAAAGGCCGAAGAATTAACGCTTGAACAAAAACTGGAGCTCGAATTAAAAGAATCGCAGATAAGAGAGAAAGATGCACAATTGAAAATAGAAAGGTTAAGAAAATTATATGCTTTAGTTGGACTGGGAATTACTCTTTTCTTTACTGTTATTCTTATCTTCTTATTAATTAAACTAAGGATTGCAAATAAACAAATAATTGAACAAAGAGATATACTTGACATACAAAACAAAAATATTACTTCAAGTATAAGGTATGCAGAAACTATACAACAGGCTATGCTTCCCGATAAAAGCATTCTAAAGAAACTTTTTGAGTCGTTTATTATTTATATCCCAAAAGACATTGTATCTGGCGATTTTTATTGGTTTTCAGGGTTTGACGAAAAAAATGTTACAAAGAACAAGTTTTTTATTGCTGCAGTAGATTGCACAGGACATGGTGTTCCTGGTGCATTCATGTCAATGATTGGAAACCGTTTATTAAATGAAATAGTAAACGAACGAGGTGTCGAAGATCCCAAAGAAGTGCTTGAATTATTAAATAAGGAAACTAGGATTGCTCTTAGACAGGAACAAACAGACAATAATGATGGCATGGATATAGCATTTTGTTGTTTTGAAAAAAAAGATGCTAAATCTATAAAGCTTATTTACAGTGGGGCAAAACGAACTTTGTATATTGTTAGAAATGATACTCACAAATTGATAGCACTTAAAGGAAACCGTAAATCGATTGGGGGAATTGGCGGAGACAAAAAAGAGCAAATAAAATTTACTAATTATGAGACAGATCTTTTTTCAGGAGATTCTATTTATCTATCAACTGATGGAATAATTGATCAAAATGGGCCGGATAGAATGAGATTTGGAAGTAAAAAATTTGAGGATCTTATTGTTCATGCTCATACAAAACCAATTGATGAACAAAAAAAACTAATAGAATTGGAATTGTCTAATTTTATGAATAATGAAGATCAGCGTGATGATATAACAATAATTGGATTACAGATTAAATAAAACAGTCTTTTTTAAAATATGTTTGTAAAAGGATATGACAAGAATAGTATGATCTCATTTAAAGGCCCTATTACCATTGAATTACTTTCAATTATGGGCAACTATTTGAAAATAATGATAAATGCTGAACAAGTCTTACAAAACAGGGTTTTTAAAATATTTATTGAACTTACTCAAAATGTATCCTATTACTCAGCCGAAGTTGCAGAGTTAGAATCGAATGTGAGATCGGGTGTAGGATGGTTTATGATAAATGAATATGATAATTATTTTAATATTAAAACAGGAAATCTTATATTACGGGATGATGGATTTAAATTAACAAGAAATTGTGATGAAATAAATTCTTTAAATGAGCTACAACTAAGAGAATTGAAAAGAAAAACAAGGGGACAAGCAAAAATCAGAGATATTGGGGCCCATATAGGCTTGATTCAAACCAGCTTATTCAGCAAAAACAAACTTGATTATAATATTACTGAACTTGATCTTAATCATTCTTTTTTTACAATTTCTGTGAATATTGATAAATAAATATGAAACTTGAAAAACAATAAATATGGAAAACATCATTATCAAAGAAGTTCCCGATGCTCCTTATTATCCAATTATTAATTTTAATGCAGAAACTGGCATTTGTGAATTATCAGGGGAGTCATACATGGAAGAAACTTTTAAATTTTATTCTCCATTGCTCGATTGGATGAAAAAATTTCTAGAGCAAGAAGATAAACCCTTAACTTTAAATTTTAAGTTAACGTACTTCAATACAAATTCCTCGCGTTTAATACTTGACATGCTTGATATCGTAAAGCAAAAAGAAGATGAGGGTAAAAAAATAGCTGTTAATTGGTATTACGACCCAAATGACCCTGATATGATTGATGAAGTAGAAGATTTTGAGTTAGAAACTGGAATTGAAATTAATCTTATTGAATTATTAGGAAAATAAAAAAATACTTGTAAGATACCTTACATCTGGCCTGTCTTGATATATAGCACATTTTTATCTTATAAGGAGGATAGTGATGTTGTATCAGGTTTGTAAAAAGCAATAATAAAAATGAATATAGATTTAAAATAATTAGTCAGAAGTCCCTCCTCTGAAGTATATGTTCCGGGTTTCTAAAAAATTATCCTATAGTTGCCGCTATATACTCCCTGTTCATGCGTGCGATATTTACTAATTTAATTTCCTTTGGACATTCTGCTTCGCAAGCACCGGTATTTGTGCAATTACCGAATCCAAGCCTATCCATTTCAATAACCATGTTTTTAACCCTTTCTTTTGCTTCAGGCTTTCCCTGTGGTAATAATGCCAGGTGAGATATTTTTGCCGAAACAAAAAGCATAGCCGAGGCATTCTTACACGCAGCAACGCATGCTCCACAACCAATGCATGCCGCAGCATCCATGGCAGAATCGGAACTGGTTTTAGGTATCGGAATGGCATTGGCATCAGGGACACCTCCTGTATTCACTGATATATACCCGCCTGCCCGGATTATTTTATCAAAGGCGGTTCTGTCTACTACCAAATCTTTTATTATAGGGAATGGTTTTGCCCGCCATGGTTCAACTACAATAGTATCTCCGTCTTTAAACTTTCTCATATGAAGCTGGCATGTTGTTATTGCATCATCAGGCCCATGTGGTCTTCCGTTAATGTATAATCCGCAAGCACCGCATATGCCTTCACGGCAATCATGATCAAAACAAACAGGCGTTTCAAATCTATCTATAAGTTGTTGGTTCAAAATATCTAACATCTCAAGAAATGAACAATCAGGAGAAATATTGGAAACTTTGTATGTTTGAAAATTGCCTTTTGCTTTTGCATTTTCCTGTCTCCATATTTTAAGTGTAAAATCCATTTTTCAACTATTTACAAATTAAATATTGTATTCTTTATGATTTGTAGTTTCTTGTCTGAACTTTAATATTTTCATATATCAATGGTTCTTTATGCATTATAGGATTTTTATCCGCTCCTTTATATTCCCAGGCTGAAACATACATAAAATCTTCGTCATACCGTAATGCTTCACCTTCCCCGGTTTGATGTTCTTCCCTGAAATGCCCGCCACACGACTCTTCCCTGTTTAAGGCATCCAAAGCTATCAGTCCCCCGATTTCAATGAAATCGGCTACCCTGCCCGCTTTTTCCAATTCAGGGTTCAAATTGTGCTTATCACCTGGTACCCTGATATTTGTCCAAAACTCTTCTTTCAAAATTTTAAAATCACTTACAGCTTTTTCCAATCCTTTTTTGTTGCGTGACATTCCTACCATATCCCAAAGCTTAAGACCAAATTCACGATGAAATTTATCAACTGTAAGGTTTCCCCTAATAGCCAGCAATCTTTCAACCCTTTCATTTACATTTGTCTCAGCTTCTTCAAATTCAGCGCTATCAGTTGGTATTCTTGGAGTAGAAATTTCATTTGCCAAGTAGTTTTGAATGGTGTAAGGCAAAACGAAATACCCGTCAGCCAATCCCTGCATAAGAGCTGATGCACCTAACCTGTTAGCCCCATGATCAGAAAAGTTGGCTTCTCCGATAGCATATAAGCCAGGAACAGTTGTCATAAGTTCGTAATCTACCCATATTCCCCCCATTGTATAGTGTATAGCAGGATAAATCATCATGGGTATTTTATAAGGGTTTTCATCGGTAATTTTTTCATACATCTGGAATAAATTGCCATAACGTTGTTCCACAACATCTTTTCCAAGGCGGTTAATGGCACCGGTAAAATCCAGGTAAACGGCAAGCCCCGATCCTACTCCAAATCCAGCATCGCATCTTTCTTTTGCCGCCCGGGAAGCCACGTCTCTCGGAACAAGGTTTCCAAAAGCAGGATACCTTCTTTCCAGGTAATAATCCCTATCTTCTTCAAGAATGTCAACCGGTTTAAGATTCCCGGAACGTATGGCTTCTGCATCTTCTTTCTTTTTTGGCACCCATATTCTTCCATCGTTCCGTAAACTTTCGCTCATAAGAGTTAGTTTTGACTGATAATTTCCATGTACAGGAATACAAGTTGGATGAATCTGAACAAAAGAAGGATTTGAGAACAAGGCCCCTTTTTTATAAACCTGCCATAATGCACTTCCATTTGATCCCATTGCATTCGTTGAAAGGAAAAATGCATTCCCATAGCCCCCGGTGGCAATTACCACGGCATGTGCAGAATGGCGCTGAATTTCTCCGGTAACAAGGTTGCGTGATATAATTCCGCGAGCTTTGCCATTAACTACAACCAAATCAAGCATCTCGGTACGAGGAAATAGTTTGACGGAGCCTTTATGAATTTGCCTGCTAAGTGCCCCGTAAGCCCCCAATAAAAGCTGCTGTCCTGTTTGTCCCCTGGCATAAAAAGTACGGGAAACCTGTGCGCCGCCAAAAGACCTGTTATCCAACAACCCTCCGTATTCACGGGCAAATGGGACACCCTGGGCAACACATTGGTCAATAATATTGTTGCTCACTTCTGCAAGCCTGTAAACATTGGCTTCTCTCGACCTGTAATCACCTCCTTTAATAGTATCATAAAACAACCTGTATATGCTATCCCCGTCATTTTGGTAGTTTTTGGCTGCGTTAATCCCTCCTTGTGCGGCAATACTATGTGACCTGCGTGGGCTATCTTGATAACAAAATACTTTTATATTAAAGCCCAACTCACCCAATGAAGCAGCAGCCGAAGCTCCTGCCAGCCCAGTCCCAACAATAATAACGTCCAGTTTTCTTTTATTTGCCGGGCTTACAAGTTTCTGTGTTGCTTTATAGGTTGTCCATTTTTCTGCTAATGGCCCTCCGGGTATCTTTGCATTTAGTTTAGTCATACAAAAAAAATATCAGGTTCTTATTTAAAAAAATAAATAATTATTGGTATTAATATAAATCCAATAGTAACAACAATGGAATAAAATACTCCCATACCTTTTATTAAAGGTGTATATGTTTTGTGATTCAACCCCAGGGTTTGAAAAGCCGATTGAAAGCCATGATGGAGATGAAACCCCAATCCTAATAATAATATTATATAAACCACCACTACCCAGCCTATTTGAAAACGTTCAAGAACTAACTTTCCTAAATCATGATAAGTCTTTCCATTGTTGTATGTAACCTTGCTAACCTCTCCTAAGAATTTGTTTTTAACCCAAAAATCAAATAAATGCAAGATTAAAAATATGGTAATAATTAATGCAGTATGCAGCATATATTTAGAAAAATAAGAAGTTTGCGAGTGATTAGCTTTTTTATAACCAATGGGACGGGCAAACAGATTCTGAATTTGCAGGATAACACCGTATATCATATGCAATAAAAAGCCCCCGAACAATACAACTTCAAATACCATAATAACAGGATTTGTACCCATAAATGTGGCCGCTTTATTGAATGTTTCAGTTGAATTGAAAATGATAAGGGTAATATTTATACCCAAGTGCACAACTAAAAATACAATCAGAAAAAGCCCGGCAAGCGACATCATGAACTTCTTCCCAATTGACGAAGTAAAAATATTACTCATAGATCAGGTTTTTATTTGGTAATAATCTACTATTATAATTAAATTCACTCAAATTTTATATTTAACAAATTTTAAATTAAGATGATGTATACAAATTTATTTTGATAATTTACTTTTTACAATGTGATTTGTTACTTTTAACTTATTTAGAACCAATATAAACTATGCACTACAAAACTATTGACCAATCACTTTTTAAAAGAAACAGGGAAAAACTAATAAAAAAACTCAAAAGAAATTCAATTGCCATTATTAACTCAAATAATGAGATGCACCGTACAGGTGATCAAAATTTTCGGTTCAGGCAAAATTCCAATATGTTTTATTTAACTGGTATAAACCAGGAGCAATCTATTTTGATTATCTTACCGGGTTATCAAGACAAAAAATTGAAAGAAGTCCTCTTCATTAGAAAAAGCAGTGAAAAAGTTGAAACATGGGAAGGGCATAAACTTACTTTTGAAGAAGCAAGAAAAGCATCAGGAATAGAAACCATTAAATGGCTTGATGAACTGGATGCTTTTTTAAAAGAAAGATTAATGGCTGTGGATACCATCTATGTTGATATTCAAGAAAATCAAAAGTACACAAGTGATACAATATTTCGGGGTGAAAAATTTTACAATGAATTAAAAAATCAATATCCCTTACACAATTATGAAAGACTCTTCCCCGTGATCTCGGAATTACGAATGATTAAAGAACCCGAAGAAATAGAACTAATTAAGAAAGCCTGTTCCATTACCAAAGATGGTTTTATAAGAATATTAAAATTTGTTAAACCTGGTGTAATGGAATACCAGGTTGAAGCCGAAATAGCCCATGAATTTTTTCGTCAGGGGGCTTCGGAATTTCCATACCCCCCAATTATTGCATCAGGATTAAATGCTTGTACGTTGCACTACATAGCTAACAATAAGTTATGCATTGATGGAGATATGATATTAATGGATTTTGCTGCTGAATATGCTAACTACTCAAGTGACTTATCCAGAACCATTCCTGTTAACGGTACATTCACAAAAAGGCAAAAACAACTATATGAAGCAACACTTCGTGTTTTTAAATATGCCAAAAGTTTAATGAAACCCTGTACAACAATAAATAAAGTTCACAAGGAAGTTTGCAAAAAATGGGAAGAAGAACATATACAATTGGGACTTTATACAAAAGATGATGTTAAAAAAAGTCCCAAAGATAGCCCTTTATGGGCAAAATACTATATGCATGGCACTTCACACTTCATGGGGCTCGACGTTCATGATGTTGGAAATAAAGATGACGAATTTTTGCCTGGAATGGTACTTACCTGTGAACCGGCTATTTATATTCCCGACGAAAAAATAGGTATACGAATAGAAAATGATGTATTAATTACAGAAAAGGGAAATATCGATTTAATGGAAGATATACCTGTTGAGCCGGCTGAAATAGAAAAACTGATGAGAAAAAAAAATTAAAAGATGCAAAAAGAAATAAAATTTAATGAAGGAAAATTAAAAATTATTGATGAAGGATATGGAATTCCTGTTGTTTTATTGCATGGATACCTTGAGTCGTTAGATATTTGGCATCCGTTTTCTGAATTGGTAAAACAAAAATATAGGCCCATCCGGATTGATTTACCAGGCCATGGAAATTCGGATACCATTGACAAGGTCCATACAATGGACTTAATGGCAGATGCAGTTAACCGGGTATTGGATGAATTAAATATTAATAAGAGTATAATTGTAGGACATTCAATGGGTGGATATGTCACACTGGCTTTTGCCGAAAAATATCCTGCCCGGATAATGGGGTTTTCATTATTCCATTCATCACCTTTTCCTGACACCGAAGAAAAAAAACAAAATAGAGACAAAGAAATTGAATATGTAAAACAGGGCAAAAAAGACATGATCATTAACCTAAATATCCCCATGGGATTTGCCAATGATAACCTTGAAGTCTTTTCTAAAGATGTTAAAAGGGCAAAACATATAGCACTAAAAACGCCCGAAGAAGGAATCATTGCATGTTTAGAGGGTATGAAAGTAAGACCTGACAGAACAAATGTAATTAAAAATTCAAAAGTGCCATTTTTATGGATTCTTGGCGAAAAAGATAATTACATACCCTTTAATACAATGAAAAAAAGGGCCGAATATAATTCCCGGGGAGAACTTTTTTCATTAAAAAATTCGGGACATATGGGATTTCTGGAAGAATCCCAGGTATCTTTTGAAAAAATAAATTCATTCATTGAATTATGTATAAATTCCTAAATATATCCCATGTATTTGATTTTTAAGAAAAATGCGGTCTAATGGAAATTATTTCCTCCTTAGCGTGGAATTTCTTATAACCAATGCCGATTCAAGAATAATCTGATCCGGAGTATTAATTCCCCTTTTCCCATCAAGCACATCAAGCATAATCTCCATAGCTTTCATTCCCATTAAATAAGCAGGTTGGCTTACAGATGTTAATGAGGGTTCAAGAAACGATGCGAAAAGCTCATCATTAAATCCTGCAATGGCAATATCATAAGGGATATTCATCCCTGCTTCTTTAACTACTTTCATAGCTGTCATAGCAGCAATATCAGTGTTGCCAATTATGGCATCGGGTATATTATCCAGTTTTAATAGGTTAACTGCAGCTTCATACGAGGTTGATTGATTTAATGTCGCATGAAATATAAGATCCCTGTCATAGGGAATATTATATTTATCAAGAGCTGCAGCATACCCTTTTAACCTTTTGTTATCAACAGACATAGGTTCAAGGTTGGTAATCAAGGCAATCCGCCGGCATCCTTGTTTTATCAAATGTTCGGTTACTTCATAGCCGGCATGAAAATTATCTGTAACTACCTGGGTTGATTTGATCTCATCGCAATTTCTTTCTAATAAAATAAGAGGGACATTATCATCAATTAATTGTTGCAGGTACAAAAAATCGACTGTATCTTTCGAAATACATATAATTAACCCCTCAACACGATTAAGTAAAAGATCTTTCACCCCACGAATTTCATTGCAATTTGTATCATTTGAATAAAATGTTATGAGCCTTAACCCTGCCCCTGACGCAACATGATCAATCCCCTTTAAAATTGTAGAATAATAATAACTTTCAATCTCAGGAATAACGACACCTATAGTACTTGTCTTACTTTTTAACAAACCTAAAGCTAAAGGATCGGGCGTATAATCCCATCTCTCTGCTAGTTCAAGTACTGCTTTTCTTGTTTCCGGATTAATCTCTCCGGTATTTCTTAAAGCTCTTGAAACTGTTGAAATCGAAATGTTTAATTCTTTGGCAATTGTTTTTAATGAAGCTCGTTTTTTTTCCACAACTCATCAATATAGTTCACGCGTTACAAAATTAAGATTTTTATAATTCTCATTCTTTTATTGCAAACGTTACCGGAAACGCTTGCAAAAATAATTTTGTAAACATTGAAAAATCAATATTTTATTGATGAATTTTTTTTTATTTTTGAAAGATTCTATGTTATTAAATTTTAATTTCTTCTGAAATTGAATTACTTGATCAAGTTCTTCTTCACTTGATTTCTTTAAAATATAATTTCTATGGAAAATAAGACATATAACTTTTAAATACTACAATTATGGATAAAATTATTGAAGAAATTTCTCATTGTATTGAATTTGGAAAAATTGACAAACAATCACCTTATCCTCCAGATATGAAAGGGAAAGACGGGGCTTTTGAACTCACTAAAACAGCTCTTGAATCGGGTATACCTCCTGAAGAAGTTTTAGGAAAAGCATTAATTGTTGGAATGGAAAAGGTAGGTAAGAAGTTCTCTGAAAACAAAATATTTGTCCCTCAAATGTTAATGTCTGCCAAAGCCATGACAAAAGCTATGGAACATTTTAAACCTTTTTTTCTTTCTGGTAAAGTAAAAAAGAAGGGAATATTTGTTATCGGGACTGTTTCAGGCGATTTACATGATATTGGAAAAAACCTTGTGAAAATGATGATTGAGGGAAATGGGTGGGAAATAATAGACTTAGGTACCGATGTAAAATCAGAAAAATTTATTGAGGCTGTTAAAGCCAATCCGGGTTGTACAGTCGGGCTCTCAGCTTTACTTACCACTACTATGGTAAATATGGAAAAAACGGTACATGATTTGAAAGAAGAATTACCTGACATTAAAATACTTATCGGGGGAGCGCCCGTCAATGAAAGTTTCAGGGAAAAAATAGGGGCTGATTTTTATTCGCCAAACCCACAGGGCGCCGTTGAATACCTGAATAAATTGGTCGCTTAGATAAGTAGAAAAATATAGCTGAAACGAATCACTGAAAAGATTTGTAGCATATAAAAATAATACATGTTTGAAGGTTAATCTTGGCCTGGTACATACTTGTCCAATAAGCCTCTTTTATAGAAACTGAAATACTTTAAATGTTGTTTTAATTTTATTATTAATGACATCAAAAGAACTAGTAAAAAAAGCTTTTACCTGCAAGGAAGTTGACAGAATTCCATGGGTACCCTTTATAGGATGCCATGCCGGACAATTAATAGGTGTAACTGCCTCTCAATATTTACAATCAGCCAAACATATTGTAAATGGCGTGACAAAAGCTATTGAAAAGTATAACCCCGATGGCATTCCTGTAATATTTGACCTTCAAATTGAAGCAGAAGCACTTGGCTGTGAATTAGCATGGGCAGATGAAAATCCTCCAGCAGTGATCTCTCACCCGTTACTGGACGGGGAAAATATTTCCGATTTAAAAATCCCGGGAAAAGATTCAGGTAGAATTGGAATTGTAATTGAATCAACAAAAAAATTAAGAAAAAACCACCCGGAAGTTGCATTATACGGATTAATTACAGGACCTTTCACCTTGGCCCTGCACCTATTGGGGACAGATATATTCATAAAAATGTTCGAAGACCCGGAATTGGTTAATGAGCTTATGACATTTACCAGCAAAGTTAGCAAGGCTATGGCCAGCTACTATATTGAAGCAGGATGTGATGTAATTGCACTAGTTGACCCAATGACAAGCCAAATTGATCCACAATTATTTGAAACATTTGTTTCCCCTTTTGCCACAGATATTTTTAATTTAATAAGAAAATCAGGAGCGCTAAGTTCATTTTTTGTTTGTGGCCACGCCCAACAAAATATTGAAGTAATGTGTATATGTAGCCCTAACAATATCTCAATTGACGAGAATATTCCCCTCGATTATGTTAAAGAAGTTGCAACAAAGTACAACGTGAGTTTTGGAGGCAACATTAAACTCACGGTAGTACTATTAATGGGAACACCTAAAGACGCACAAATAAACGCGATGGAATGCATGGAACTTGGTGGGAAAAAAGGGTTTATACTGGCCCCCGGGTGTGATATGCCAATGATGACACCTCCTGAAAATATCGAAGCCATTACCCAGTTAGTTCATAATCCTTACCAACAGAATGTGGTTCGCGAATTAGAAAAAAAAGATTCCGACTTGGAATTGTTGAATATGAAAGATTATGGCAAAACCGACAAAGTTATTGTTGATATTATCACACTCGATTCCGAATCATGTGCCCCCTGCCAGTATATGGTTGAAGCAGTAAAAAGAATAGCCCCGCATTTTGAAGGCATTGTAGAATGGAGAGAACATGCAATAAAAAAAATGGAATCGGTTACCTTTATGGCGTCACTAATGGTTAAAAACATCCCTACTATTTGTATTGATGGAAAAATTGCATTTGTCTCAAAAATACCTCCTAAAACCGAACTCATTGCAGCCATACAAAAACGAATTAACGAAAAGCTAAAACTTAAGATCAGGGAAAAAAAAGGAGAGATTACCATTCTTTGCCATAAAAATGACGATAACTCGCTTATTCTTGAAAGAATTGATCAGGCCATTCAAGAAATTGGTAAAGATGTAAAAGTTAACATAGTAAAAGACGAAAATATGATCAGTTCTTTTGGAGTGAGTATTACACCTGCAATAGTTTTGACAGAATACAAACTTAAATCACAAGGTGATTTGCCTTCTGTTGATGCTATCAAAGAATGGATAAAAGACATTTAACCGAATAAATTAACTGCTTCGAAAAACCTTATGAAAATTCCATTTTTTTTGGTGACTGGTTTTTTAGGAAGTGGAAAAACCACATTCCTCAAAAAATTTATAAATACCTATTCCGGTTTCAAAAAAATAGGAATAATTCAAAACGAATTTGCCCCTGCAAGTATTGATGGCACTGACCTAAAATCAACAGGAAAGGATTTTGAAATTCTTGAGATCAATAATGGATCGGTCTTTTGTGTCTGCCTGCTGGGTGAATTTATAAAATCTCTCCAAAATTTTATTTGCGCATATACTCCCGATGTTGTTATTCTCGAATCTTCAGGCCTGTCCGATCCAATTGCTATTGCTGAATTACTGCAAATGAACGAATTAAAAAATAACATATATCTATCCCATACATGGTGTATCATTGATGCTACATGTTTTGAAAAACTAGATAAAATAGTTATTCAAATACACCGTCAAATAAGGGTAGCAGACACTGTTATTATTAATAAAACAGATATTGCTCCTCTCAGTGTTATCAACGATATACATTCACGTATTACAGAATTAAACCCTTTTACTGAAATTTTAACAGCCTCGCATTGCAATGTAAAGCTTTCAGAAATTTTCAGGCCTCTTCAACTTACACCAATTGCCATAAGAAAAGCTATTGAAAACAAAAAAATTGAAAGTTGTGACCGCCCGGACATTGATGCAAAAGTGATTAAGATAACAAAAACTATTTCACATGATGTACTAAATAAATTCCTGGAATATTATTCAAAGACCACTTATCGTATAAAGGGTTTTGTTAACTTAGACAATAATAAAACTTTGGCAGTGCAGGTTGCCGGGGGAAATATCGAAGTAAAGCACGTAAAAAAAATTAAAGGTACAACAGAATTGATCGTAATGGGGCAAAATCTTCATTTGAGCCAACTTAAAAAAGATCTTCAACTTGATCGGCCTTAGAAATGAATATATTCAACTATACAATAAACTACAATGACCTTAATATCAATACAGAAAAAATTGTAAAGTTCATTGGATATCCAGATAAGGATAGTGCAGGCCCAATAAATAAAATCATAGAAGAGTCACTTGAAAAAACCGGAGAATATTGCAATATTAAAGGAGGTATTATTATTATCGATGATGTCGAATTTGTTCCCGAGAAAAAAATAATAAAAGCAAACCGGATAGACCTTACAGTAAAAGGTATAATATACAGTCAACTTAAAGAATCGGAAAAGATAGCACTTTTTTTATGCACCGCGGGACCAAAAATTGGGGATATCTCAAAAAAACTTATGGCGCAAAACGATTATTTGCCAGGCTACATCTTTGATGTTATTGGTTCGATTGTAGTAGAAACTGCCATAAATAACATCCAGCAGCAGTTTGCCAGAAAAATGGAAACATCAGGGTTTAAAATAACCAATCGTTACAGTCCCGGATATTGTGGCTGGCAAACAGCAGAGCAACACAAACTGTTTAGTTTGTTGCCAAATCGCTTTTGCGGTGTAACATTAACCGGTTCGGCACTTATGAACCCCATAAAATCAGTTAGTGGAATAATAGGAATTGGTGAAAACGTTACGTTCAATAAATATACATGCGAAATATGCCATGCAGAAAATTGTTTGTGTAGAAATAAACGATAATAAATATATTTGTATATCAAGCATTATTTTGATGTTTTTATCTACTATTTGTATCCCTTTTTCAGATTAGTACAGCTCAAATCCGAACCTTATATATACTCTTTTATAATATTCTTCCCTGACAATTTCCTGTTCCTGGTACCCTTCTCCTGTCCACCTGTTTTCAATATCTATAAATTTGGCATACTGAAGTTGATATCCTGTTTGAATGTAAAAACGATGATTGCTTCTTGAATTAAATGAAATACCAAAAGAAGCATCAAAAAATCCACCGTTTCTTATCTTGTAATAATAATAAAAGTAATTTTCATCTTTCCACTCTTTTTCAGTAGGTATTGAAATTCCACTTCTGAAGTCCACATAAGGGACTGTATTTTTATCAGATATAAGATACTTAAACTCACCAAATAATGAAATATAAGCTTCACTTGTCCATTTCACACTTCCTCCTCCCCCAACTAAATAATGATAGTTGAACTGATAAAAATGAGAAGTAATTAATTCTTCATGCATATTGGATTTGTTTGCAACAGAAAGCCCTCCTCCAATATTAAACACATATCCATTATTTCTATAGTATCCACTATATAATGAATACTTTTCTTTTTTTATTGTATCTATCTCATTACGGTTGAATAACAAAAGATTGCCGCATAATGTTTCTATCTTAATTTTATCCGTATTACCACTTGGAATAACTGTACCCCTGTATATATTCCCGTTTTTAAGGTATAATGCATCTTTATATTTTTGAGCTGTAAGAACAATAGGATTTAAAAGAAAGAAAATTACCGATAGTGTGATAAAAAAGAATTTTCCCATAGAGATTATAATTTATAATAAGATGATAATTGTTGATTTTGGTTGCGTCCTAATTGCCCCGGGTTCTTATTTAATTTCCCCATAATAATAAAAAAATACGCAACCTTTCATAGACTCCCTGCATCTTAAAAGAAAACAAAACCAATTTGAAAATGAAAACAAAATCAGTTTTTTTTAGCTTAGCGACACTAATTTTTTTATCAGTAATTTCTTTTTTTGCCTGTGAAGATGTAGTAAAAGAAACAAAGCTTTGCTACGTGCCCGAGTATATGACTCTTGATGAATTCCGCTCTGCGGTAAAAGCAACCCAGCCTGAAGCACTTTCACAACCCGGGAAAATTTATTTTAAAGACGGGTACTTATTTATTAATGAAGTATCAAAAGGAATTCATATAATTGATAATACCAGTCCGGCAAACCCACAAAAAATAACTTTTATTTCCATCCCTGGCAATAATGATCTTGCGATAAAAGGAAGTATTCTGTATGCTAACAGTTATACGGACCTTGTTGCTATTGATATTAGTGACCTGCAAAACATTAATGAAGTGAACAGGTTAGACAGTGTATTTATTTATTACTTTCCTGAGCTTCCGAGCTATGAATATGATATTTTAACAAAAGAAGATGAACCTTTACTTATTACCGGTTGGAAACTGGAAGAAGTAACAAAAGAAAAAGAGAAAACAAACTACTATAATTATAACCGAAGAAATATTGATGTTTTGTTTGATGCAATTCAATCAAATAGCGCAGGGGTATTTTCACAATCATCCGGAGTTGGAGGGTCAATGGGGCGTTTTACTATAAAAAACAATTATTTATATATTGTTCAGGAATCAGATATGAATGTTATTGATATCTCCAAGCTCAATAATCCGAAACCCATAACAACAATAAATGTCGGATGGGGACTGGAAACTATCTTTCAGTATAAAAGCAACCTGTTTATTGGCAGTCAAACCGGGATGTACATATACGGTTTAGCTGACCCTACCAGTCCCGACCGGCTTTCATTATTCAGCCATTTAACGAGTTGTGACCCCTTGGTGGTTGACGATAATTTCGCCTATGTCACGCTTCGCTCAGGCAACCTTTGCCGTAACGGGAATAACCAGTTGGATGTTATTGATATTTCAGACTTAACCGGTCCTACATTGGTGAAATCATACAATATGAGTAATCCTCACGGACTGGGGATTGATGATAAAGTATTATTTATTTGCGACGGAAATGCAGGATTAAAAATTTACAACGCATCTGATCCGTTAAAAATAAAAGATAACAATATTGCAGTTTATTCTGAAGTTAATGCGTATGATGTAATTCCTCTCGATGGCATTTTAATGCTGACTGCCACAGACGGAATATATCAATATAATTATTCAGACCTGGAAGATATTAAGTTTTTGAGTAAAATAGATATTGAAGAAGAATGATTTATTTTACAAGCATTTCATAAATAACATTTTTGACTTTGTGAATAGTTTCTTTGTCTAAATTTTTTTTTACCTTTTAATCTCTTTTTATCAACAGTACGAAGCTGATCAAGCATTATCCATCCGGTTTTATGATTAACCTGGGTACCTATTCTCATTGGATAATTTTCTTTTTGTACGGAAGTTAGTGGAGCTACTATAACTGTATTTAATGGTATGTTCATTTCATTGGCTTTCACAAGCCTAATTACAGTATTATCCAATTAAAAGTTTTTGAATTTTGGTTCCAGTGAATCTTTAACTACAAGCAAGTCGCCAATAATACTTTTTTTTCATAAAAAAGACTTTATAATCTTTTTTATTACACTGTCAAATACATTAATCCTTAAAACAATTAACTCTTTGTCCAAATCCGTCCGTAATTAGATGGAATTACCTGTTTATATTCATTATTTGCTTTTATTCCATTCAAGTTATGTGTGTTATGCAATTCTTCGATATAATTTCCATCCATTAAAAAGCGCAGGGAAACTTCCTGGTTGGTATCTCCAAAATTTAATGCAACGAGGCTATAACTATTTTGATGCCTGCGGTAAAAGACCAGGATGTTTTTTGACTGGTATGCATAGTACTCATTATAAAAATAGTATTCCTCATGCCTGAATTGATCTTTTTCTTTCCTGAGTTTAACAAGTTTACGAATAAGCAAAATAATTTTTCTTCCGGTTTCATCATAAAAATAATCCCACCTTAAAGGCCTCTCGATCCTTACCCTTCCCATACCTGCTTCTGGAAGAAAATAATTTTCACAAAACTCTTCTCCCTGCCACAACAAAGGTATCCCCTTGCCAGTAAACATGGCAATCAAGTAAGGCTGAATCTTAAACCAATATTGTTCGCGAGTCCCCTGCTGGAATAAATCGTATGAATTCAAATTTTTATCAAAATTGCACACAAAACGCGAGTGATCATGATTTTCAAGATACTGAAATGTTGCTTTTGGAATGGAATCGACCTGGTTGTGCACCACCATCTGGGGAAAACCTTCGAGCCCTAATCCTTGCAAAGCAAAGGATTCCAATAGTTCCGGAGTATACTGCTTTGCCATTTAAGCTGCCAGGTCATAGGTGATATTTTGCCAGGTACAATTT
>CAZWGG010000034.1:0-17016 GCA_964633305.1 uncultured Bacteroidales bacterium | reverse complement strand
TTTATTTGTTATTTATAAAAGAAATATGCTGAAATTTATTTTTATTTTCTAACATTTTATTACATTTGTTTTTAATATAAAATGATAATAAAAATCGGGATTCACCCACTAGCTAAACCCATTGTTTGGAGGAATAGTTAACTAACTATTCCTCCATTCTTTTTTAATAGATTAATGAATGACAGAGTTTTAATTTTACGATAGCTATATGCAATATTTTTTTGCATAATTCCCATGAATCAATAATTTTGCTGAATTGTAACTTTTTAAAACATTTGAATGCCCATCATAACCTCCATAATAAAGTGGTTTAATATAAAACGTGTTCACCAAATTAACCTCTTTTGCAAATATCCTTTTGACATTCAGCAGGAAACACTTTTTAAACTTATAAACAAGGCAACTGATACAGAATGGGGAAAAAAGTACGATTATGCATCAATTGATTCAATTGAGGAATTTCAGCATCGTGTTCCTATTCAAACCTATGAGGAAGTAAAGCCTTATATCAACAGGCTTAGAAATGGTGAAAAAAATCTTTTATGGCCGGGTGAGATTAAATGGTTTGCCAAATCATCTGGCACAACCAATGATAAAAGTAAATTTATCCCTGTAAGCAGGGAATGCCTCGAAGAATGTCATTTTCGTGGAGGAAAGGATGTTCTTGCCATTTATGTACAAAATAATCCCGAATCGAAAATATTTTCCGGGAAAGGACTTACTCTTGGTGGGAGTCATAAGGTTGACAATTTCAGTACTCAATCTTACTATGGCGATCTTTCTGCAATATTAATTGAAAACCTTCCTTTTTGGACAGAGTTTATCCGAACACCTAGTTATGATATAGCTTTGCTGGATAACTGGGATGTTAAACTCGATAAAATTACTAAAGAAACGATAAACGAAAATGTTACCAGTATTGCCGGTGTCCCTTCATGGAACCTTGTAATGATAAAACATATTTTGGAATATACCAACAAAAGTAACCTAATGGAAATTTGGCCGAATTTAGAATTGTTTATTCACGGAGGCGTAAATTTTCTTCCCTATAAAGAACAGTTTAACAAGCTAATTCCTTCACCAAACATGCATTACAAGGAAGCTTATAATGCCTCTGAAGGATTTTTTGCCATACAGGATAATCCCTTTAGCAACGATATGCTTCTAATGCTTGATTATGGTATATTTTATGAATTTGTCCCCTTGGAACAATTAGATGAACCAAATCCTGAAGTTTTTACAATTGGCAATGTTAAGAAAAACGTAAATTATGCAATAGTTATTTCATCCAATGCAGGATTATGGAGATATTTAATTGGGGATACTGTAAAATTCACTTCATTGTATCCTCATAAAATAGTAATATCGGGTAGGACCAAGCATTTTATTAATGCATTTGGAGAAGAGGTTATTGTAGATAATGCAGAGAAAGCATTAAAAATCGCATGTGAAAAATCAGGGGCATTGCTAACTGACTATACTGCAGCACCAATTTTCATGAGCAATGAGAAGAAAGGCGCACATGAGTGGATTATTGAATTTGAAAAAAACCCGGAAAACCTTGAGTATTTTACTACCCTTCTCGATCATGCTTTAATGTCTTTAAATTCAGACTATGAGGCAAAAAGATATAAAAACATAACTTTAGATGCACCAGTTCTGCATGCGGTAGAAAAAGATTTATTTTATACATGGCTTGAACATAAAGGTAAATTGGGGGGACAAAATAAAGTACCCAGGTTATGTAACGACCGTCGGTATGCAGATGAACTACTAAAGCTTAACGAGAAACTAAAAAAGAATAGACATAAACCTGAATAATTCTTATGATTTTTCACTGATATTTAAAGTTATAGATTATTTTTGAAACTTATTTGTTGATGCAGAACTATGGAAAAAAGTAAGCACATTGCAGTTGCAGGAAATATTGGATCAGGAAAAACTACGTTAACCCGACAATTGTCTAAACACTTCGCATGGGATGCCCACTACGAGGATATTGATGATAATCCGTATTTAAATGATTTTTATATGGATATGCAACGCTGGGCCTTTAATTTGCAAATATATTTTCTTAACAGTAGGTTTAACCAGATGCTTTCTTTTCGAAAATCTGGGAAAACACTTATTCAAGACAGGACAATATATGAAGATGCATATATATTTGCCCCAAACCTGCATTCCATGGGATTAATGTCAACCCGCGATTTCGAGAATTATTTTACATTGTTCAACTTAATGAGTTCCTTAATACAGCCTCCTGATCTTATCATATACCTGCGAGCTTCTGTTCCAACTTTAGTTAGGCAAATTCAAAAAAGGGGACGTAAATATGAAGAAAACATTCGTTTAGATTACCTTAAGCGGTTAAATGAAAGATATGAAGCATGGGTTGATTCTTATAAATTAGGAAAACTTTTAATTATTGATGTCGATAATAATAATTTTTCAGACAAACCCGAAGATTTAAGTATTGTTATTGACAGGGTAAATGCTGATATTCACGGGTTGTTTTGACAGAAAACTTTTTTTAGGGGCAACCAAAGATATTTGAACTTTACTCTAACTCAATTTGTTTTTGTACACTATACATTTCTTTCCATTTTTCGTCAGGTATTTTAGCTCCTAATCCTTCAATTACCCTACCTGCAAGTAAGGCTCCCATTTTCCCGCATTTACTTAGAGGCATATCATTTATATATCCGTAAAGAAAGCCGGCAGCATATAAATCACCTGCACCTGTTGTATCCAGGCTATCAACTTGTATAACACCAATTTTGTAGCTATCAGTTCCACATTGAACAATCGAACCGGTCTTTCCTGTTTTTACAACTGCTATATCGCAAATACCGGCCAATTCTTTTGCAGCTTCTTCAGGATTTTTACCTGTATATGACCGAGCTTCATCTTCATTCGCAAAAACAATATCAACATACTTTTCGACCATTTCAGACAAAAATTTATGATTAGCTTCTACTACATTATAACTTGCTAGG
The DNA here is from genome assembly GCA_964633305.1 of uncultured Bacteroidales bacterium. GTDB lineage: Bacteria > Bacteroidota > Bacteroidia > Bacteroidales > UBA10428 > CAZWGG01. Next base: position 14,020 of record CAZWGG010000034.1, on the reverse strand, counting down.
TCAAGCGATATTTTCATGCCACAATTTTTTGCCATTAAAAGGGCAGTTCTCACTAAATCATGGTTTTGAACAAGATAACCTTCTAAATGAAGAATAGTATAATCTTTCAAAAATGAATTATCTAAATCGGAAGGCTCCAATTCAACAGAACTTCCCAGGAAAGTGGCAAAGGTCCTTTCAGAATCGGGAGTAACAAGGGTAATGGCCATACCTGTTTCAGCTGTTCCAAAATCAATATGTGTTTTTATGTTTGCAGATTTCATATCATTTGTAAAGAAGGCCCCATAATAATCATTTCCTACTTTACCAATATAACCGGTTTCAGCCCCTAACTTAGCCAGACCATGAATGGTGTTTGCAGCAGACCCTCCAGAGGCTAGTAAGGGGTCAATATCTTTTGCTTCCTGCTCAATTTTTCTTGCAAGTTGATTATCAACTAATTGCATGCTCCCTTTTGGTAATGAGAATTTGTTTAATATGCTTTCATCATTTATTTTTATTATGATATCGACCAGCGCATTACCCATTCCTAAAATTTTTGTCATAATTTTTTAAATTAAATATTTGAAATACTTTATTGCGATTTTTATTAAAAAGTTCCAATTATAACACTTTTTTAAAAAATGATTTCTATTAATTGCATAATTTCATAATTTAATTTACTTTTGCCTCGCTTTTATACACCCTAATAGACAAATAAACCAGGGTTTCTGCTAATTTGGATTTATCAAAGGATTTATGAAGGCAAAATAAACTCCTCAGTAGCTCAGTAGGTTAGAGCATCTGGCTGTTAACCAGAGGGCCGTAGGTTCGAGTCCTACCTGAGGAGCAGTTAGCCGGGCTGAAAAGACAGTCCGGCTTTTTTGGTTATGTATTACATTTATATTTATTAATGATTTTTTTGATTATTAGTTGCTTCGTAATATCTTTTGTAAACTCAAGTTTATGTTCGAGGTAAACCGGTTTCATACTTGGTATAATTTTTCAACTTGCTTTTTTTTCATGTATTAGCATATTAACTGCATCATCAAGAGTTCCTGCACGGGTAACATTCCCGCTGTTTACAAAGTAAATTTCATCGGCATTTGCAATGGTGTTAAGTCGATGTGCTATTATAACTTTTGTAATGGAAGACGGGAGTTTTTGCATAATTTTGCTTAACATTTCTTCTGTTACCGTATCAATATTTGCAGTAGCTTCATCCAGGATGAGCAGTTCTGGTTTTCGAAGTACAGCGCGCATAAAAGCGACAAGCTGTTTCTGTCCTAAACTAATGCTGTCACTTGCCGTATCTATTTTTGTATCAAGCCCATTGTCAAAACGTTGTAATAGATTTTCGAGTCCTGCATCACGAAGAACATGTAACAATTCCTTGCCTTTATAGCTATGATATTTTTCGTTCCCGTATAAAATGTTATCTCTTATTGAACTGCTGAAAAGAAAAGGCTCCTGGAGGATAAACCCGACTTTTTTCACGCGTTCTTCAGGAGTATATGATCTAATATCGCGCCCGCCAAGTATTACTGCACCTTCAGTAGGATCGTAAAGACGAGCTGTTAACAAAGCTATGGTTGTTTTCCCTCCTCCTGTTGGCCCTACAAAAGCATAAGTCTTCCCTTTTTCCAGGTTGAAATTAATATGGTGTAATACTTCTTTGCCATTAGGATAAGTAAAAGAAACATCGTTGAACAAAACCAATGACGATGAAGCTACATCATTTTTTTCTTTCTTCACCGGCATATTATTTTCCATATTAAGAATTTTCAATATCCTGTCCCATGCAGCAAGTGCCAATTGGAAATTTGCCCACAAAGCGGCAAGTTGCCTTAAGGGGTGATAAAAACTAGTAATATACGCAAGGAAACTAATCAAAAGGCCTATGGTAAAACGATTTGAGGCGATCAAGTAAATTCCAAAAACCAAAACAATCATTTGTCCAATTTGAGAAAAAAAAGTGTAAACTGGCATAAACAAATTATTTGTGATTCCTGCTTTCACAGAAGTCAAATAGTTGGTTTTATTGGCATCATCAAATCGTTTTCTGAAATAATCACGACGGTTAAATACAACTACTACTTTGAAATTGTTTAAGCTTTCTTGTACTTCAGAACTAAGATCACCTAAACTTTTAAGATTGACAGCATTTCGGCGTTTAACCCAGGGTGATATAACCCAGGTAAATACCCAAATTACAAAGGCCGGGGACAGTGCTGCTGCACCTAGGGGTAAATTTATAGACAATAAAAATATTCCGGCACCTATCATAGTCAGGATAAACCGCACGAATTGCATTAACGATTGTGAAAAAAACTGGTTGACTTTGTCAGTATCGTTATTTATTCTTGATATCAGATCACCGGCTCTATTCTGGTTAAAAAAGTCAAGTGGTAATTCTTGTATTTTGTTAAAAACAGAATTTCGTAAGTTGAATAACATGCGTTGTCCGATAGTTCCCATAAGTTTTGTTTGGATATACCCGGTTAGCAAAGCAACAATATAGATTATTAACAGGATCCCACAAGAGATCAACACTCCATGGAAACGGCTGGTTTGCACGTATTTATCAATTGTATGCCCGATAATAAGTGGCCCGATAAGGCTTAGTGCTGCAGTGATAAACATAGCGGAAAAGGCGATCAGCAGGATTTTCTTTTCTTCTACCATATAAGAGATCAGGCTTTTTATCGACCTAAATGTCGACTTCTTTTTCCCATTACTATTAGCAGGTATATTAAGATTGTAATTCATAATAAGAGGTAGTTCGTTGCGAATTATATATCTGAACATATTCAGGACAAGTTTTCAGCAGTGCATTATGCTTACCTGTGGCAATTACTTCTCCTTCCATTAATAAAATAATCTGGTCAAAGTGCTTCACAGGGGCAATTTTTTGTGTTACTGAAATAAGTGTTATATCAGGATAATTGTTCATAACATTGCACAGAATTTTTTGTTCTGTTTGGTTATCAACACGGGCTGTAAAATCATCTAACAATAATATTCTTGGGTTTAATGCCAATGCTCTTGCCAACATAATACGTTGTTTTTGTCCCCCTGAAAGACTGGTTCCTCTTTCCTGTACAATAGTATCCAGCTTTTGAGGGAGAGAATTAACAAATTCTTTTAATTCGGCAGTTTCAATGGCTTTTTCTAAAGTGCTATCTAACACATAATTATTAAAAGCTATATTTTCCCGCAAACTCAGGTTAAACATTACACTATCCTGGAATACAAGTCCTACCTGGTTGTGAAATGATTCTATTTTATAGTTTTCGACATTGACCCCGTCATATAATACAGTCCCTGAATCTGGTCTGATAAGCCTTGTAAGAAGATATAATAATTGGCTTTTACCCGCTGCCGTAGGTCCGATAATTGCATTTCTAGAACCGGGAAGTATAGAAAAAGAAACATTTTTCAATGCAGGTTTACCATTATAAAAAACAGACACATTTTTAAGTCCTATATTTCCTTTTAGTAATCCGTCAAAAGTTTCTTTTATCAAAGTTTCAGGGGCCTTTAGCACCTTATTAATTCTTTCGTATGAAACGGTGGCCTGTGCAATTACATTACTCATAAAACCAACAACAATAATGGGGAAAACGAGAAGGGAAACATAACTGTTGAAAGCAGTAAATTCTCCTAATGACAAGCTTTTACTGATCACAAAATGCCCTCCAAGTGCCAGAATAGCTAATATTGCAATATTAGCTACAAACATAATAACCGGAATAAGGATGGCAAACAAAGTTAATATGGAAATTCCAATATCTTTAGCTTCTGTACTTGCAGCAATAAATTTACGGTATTCCGGTTGATGCAGGTTGATTACGCGAATTATTGCAGCTCCCATAATGCTTTCGTTAATTATTTTGTTTAGCCAATCAATAACTTTACGTGCCCTTTTAAACAACACTCTTACTTTTTTTAGCACAAAATAAAATGCTGCTCCAATAGCAGGTATCATAGCAATAACGGGTAATGCCAGTTTCCAGTTAATAGTTAATAACAGGATACAGGCTCCAATGATAATAAATACAGAGGAAACTATAGAAGCAACCGCTTGTCCAACAAACATTTTTACCGAATCCATATCCGAAGTCAGGTTCGTCAATAATTTTGATGGATTTGCTTTCTGGATAAAGAAAAAACTTTGTTGAGATATTTTATCGGAAACTTTTTTCCGAAGATCAAATGCTACTCGCTCTGATGCATATGTTTGGACAATAGCCTGGAGATAAGTAAAAATGAATATGGCAATTGAAGCTGTTAGAAATTGGAAAATGGCCGTTTTCAACATATAATGACCATTAGTATATGAGTCGATACTATGAGAAATAATTTTTGGAATAACCAGGTTTATTCCATTGCCTATTAATGTAAATATCATAAGAAGTATAATTATGCTTATGTATTGTTTCAACAATCCGAAAATGTTTGGCCCTTTTTCCTTGGCTACTTTATTTTGTCTTCTTCTTTTCATATTGTGACGTACTAAAACAATAATATTCTGTTTTGCAAAAAAAAACCAAAATACCGAGTTTTACTCGTATTAATCGGCGAACTGATTAATATTATCGGTCAACCGGTAATATTCAATACTAACATTATTAGAGTAGACGAATGAGTGGGGAAAATATTTTTAGTAAATGAATATTTATTTTCTTTTCCGATAAAATATGTATAAATAGTTATATAATTTATTTATATTATATATTACATAAATAATAAGTGAATATAAATACTTATAAACATTTAATTTCCAGATGAAAAAGTTTTTTCTATTTGTATATATCCCGGGTAATCAATAGCAAATGCAGCTATAGTTACTGTTGGTTTTATTTTTAAAGTAAGCCTTGAATTATAATCTCCTAAATTTGTGAAAGACAATGCTAAATTCACTAATGATTTTGCTGTTGAAGAATTCGATATTTTTTCCAGATCAATTTGAAAATGAAGTGGAATATCAGTTTGTCCGTTATTCGCTGGAACAGTAATCCTTTCATTTAACATACCCCTTACAATTTCCGAGTCATCTACATAGGCAATCCATTCTATTTTGTCAATTGCAGCAGTTTGACTGTTTGGATTTTTAGCTTCCAAATTCACACTGAATTTCAAAGGGATATTTCCTCTTATAACAGATTGGGTAACAGACGTAAGATCACCAAAACCAAAATCACTTAAAGATTGTTTGTTTTTCATATTTACCCCGGCAAGAGATACTTTTTCTACCGATTTTAACCTAAACTCACATTTTGTGAAGGAAATCAATTCTCTTAGTGTTGAACAAGAATTTAAAATAAAAAGTATAATTAGCACGCAGACAATATTTTTATTCATTATACTATATTTATTATCCGATCATATAAATTTTAATGAAATTAAATAAATTCTTTGAGAAATAAAAAGAGATTTATATTGAAAAATAACAATAACATTTTTTATTTTAGTGATGCAACCTTAATTAAAATAAATTGTCATTGAGTGTGAAAAAAAATTATATAATTATGAAAAAGACGTTTATACTAATTGTTTTAGGTTTCTGTGTATTTCTTACAAATGCACAAGATGATGAGATACAGACTCTTTTTGGTGATAGGCCATTCAGAATTAGCGGATTTGGCGGGCCTTTCATGACATTTTCAACTTTGGACGGTGAGTTTGCTCACATGATGGGAGGTGGTGGAGGTGTATTATTAGGAGACTTCTTTTTTGGGGGATATGGTTTGGGGTTAACAAACAATATTCCTTATGCCGGGACAGATGATGAAATAAGTTTTGGGCATGGCGGACTGTGGCTTGGATATAACTATATGTCTAAAAAGTTAGTTCATCCTTCTTTCCATGTTCAAGTTGGATGGGGTGAAATACGCCAAAGGGAAAGGTATGGCGGATATACAGATGATGGGGATAATATTATGGTTATTACTCCGACACTTGAAGTTGAAATGAACATTACCCGTTATTTCAGATTAGGCTTGGGAGGAACCTATAGGTCTGTAATGTTCGTTGATGCCGAAGGTTATTCCGAAAAAGATTTTTCCGGGCCTGAAGTATTGCTTTCATTTAAATTTGGGTGGTTTTGATTTTTATTTAGCTGATGCTACAATGCTCAGCAGATTTTTTGCAAAAAAACTCTTTGCCTCTTTTTGGTTCACTTAATTAGTGACCACAGGGGCATAGAGTTTGTTATTGAAATACACTGAGAAAAAATTGAACAGAATATTACTTTTTAAACATCCTCTTTTTTAATGCTTTTTTTATCTTTACAGGATTTTTTGAGTATTCATCGATAAATTCTGTTTTATGTCTAGCTTCAGTAAAAGAAATATCATCCTGGGATGGATGGTTTTTTTTATTTCAGCATTTGTGTATCTTCTTACCATGGAGCCCACAACAAGTTTATGGGATTGTGGTGAATTTATTGCCAGTGCTTATAAACTGCAAGTTGGCCATCCTCCCGGAGCTCCTTTTTTTATGATTGTAGGACGATTTTTTACGTTATTTGCAAGTGACCCCTCAAAAGTAGCCTTAATGATCAATTCATTATCTGCTTTGGCAAGTGCATTTACAGTTTTATTTCTGTTCTGGACAATTGTTCATTTAGCAAAAAAATTGGTTAAAAAAAGTGAAGATGAGTTTTCATTAACAGAGTCGATAGCAATATTTGGAAGCGGAATAGTTGGTTCGTTGGCTTATACCTTTTCTGATTCATTTTGGTTTTCAGCAGTGGAAGGTGAAGTATATGCAAGCTCATCATTTTTTACTGCAGTAGTCTTTTGGGCAATTTTAAAATGGGAAAATGTTGCCGATGAAAAATATGCAAATCGTTGGATTATTTTAATAGCTTATTTAATGGGGTTGTCTATTGGTGTTCATTTACTTAATCTTTTGGCAATTCCGGCTATTGTTCTGGTTTATTATTTCAAAAAGTACCAAGTAACCCGTCAAGGAGTTATAAAAGCTTTATTTGTGGCAGTTATATTGTTAGGTCTTATGTTGTTTATAATTATCCCATGGGTTTTTTCAATTGCTTCGAAATTCGAATTATTCTTTGTAAACATAATTAAAATGCCGTATAATTCAGGTCTGTTAATTTATGCTGTAGCATTATTTTTCCTGTTAATATATGGTATTTATCGTACCTTTAAGAAAAAACAAGTTGTTCTAAATACGATACTTACATGCCTGGCCGTGATTATTTTAGGTTATTCTACGTTTTCAATGATTATTATTCGGTCATTGGCTAATCCTCCAATGGACGAAAACAACCCGGAGACTGTTTTTTCGTTATTATCTTATTTAAATCGTGAACAATATGGTGAACGGCCTTTGTTTTTTGGCCAATATTTTAATGCAAGGGCAGTAAGAGCTGAAAGGACCAAACCAACTTATACACAAATTAATGGAAAGTATGAAGTTACAAACAGAAAAATAAAACACGTATATGATGATAAATACACAACTTTTTTCCCCAGGATGTGGAGCTCAAGTAACGATCATATTGAAGTATACTTGCAATGGGGGGGAATTGATGAGGGAGATATATACAATCCCCGAAAAGATGCCGATGGGAATATAATTAGAGATGCACAAGGGAATATTTCTTATGACCGTTCTTCACCTAAAAGGCCTCCTTCCTTTGCCCAGAACTTAAAGTTCTTTTTTCTCTACCAGATAGGTCACATGTATCTAAGGTATTTTATGTGGAATTTTGTTGGAAGACAGAATGATGAACAAGGATTTGGCGGGGCTGATAACGGCAATTGGATTAGCGGGATTAACTTCATTGATAATTATAGGGTCGGATCACAAAAAGAGCTACCGGAAGAGATAGCCAACAACCCTTCACGAAACACGTATTACTTTCTTCCATTTCTTTTAGGTTTGGTAGGACTTTTTTATCAAGCAAATAAGGATCAAAAGAACTTTTGGGTGATTATGTTTTTGTTTATCTTAACAGGTGTTGCTATTGTGGTATATTTGAACCAGACGCCTAATCAACCCCGGGAGCGTGATTATGCTTATGCAGGATCATTTTACGCTTTTGCTATATGGATTGGACTTGGGGTTTTCGGAATCATTGATTCACTGGGTGAAAAGGCTAAAAAACCTATAGCTGCTATTTCAATATTTCTTTTGTGTTGTTTGGGCGTACCTGTATTGATGGCAGCTGAAAATTGGGATGATCACGACCGTTCGGGGCGTTACACAGCAAGAGATATTGCTTACGATTATTTGAATTCATGCGCTCCAAATGCTATTCTATTTACAAATGGAGATAATGATACATTCCCTTTGTGGTATGCACAGGAAGTTGAAGGCATTAGAACCGATGTAAGAATAGTAAACCTTATGCTCTTGAATATGGATTGGTATATTGATCAAATGAAAATGAAGTCTTACGAATCAGATCCATTACCCATTTCACTTGCTTCAAATAAGTATATTATGGGAACCCGTGATATTGTATACTCGGCTGATCGTATTAATCAATATGCCAACCTGAAAGACATAATTGAATTTATTGCAAGCGATAATCCCCAGACTCAGGTTGAAATACAGGGTAGACGCTTTGATTATGCCCCAACACGAAAGTACAGGATTCCTGTTGATTCTGCAAAAGTGGTAGCCAATGGTACAGTTAAACAAAAAGATGCAGATAAGATAGTCCCTGCAATTGAATGGGATTTTAAAAGCAGAATAATTGGGAAAAGTGAACTTATTGTAATGGATATATTAGCTAATAATAATTGGGAACGCCCTATTTATTATGTGTCCACAAGTCATGAAGGAACACTTGGGTTAGAAAACTATTTACAACTCGAAGGATTTGCATACAGGGTGGTACCTATAAAAACTTCATCGGGAAGCCAGCTTTCTACTGGGAGGATTGATACTGACATTATGTATGAAAACCTGATGAATAAATTTAAGTGGGGAAGAATGAATGAACCGGATGTTTATCTTGATAATTATCATGTAAAGACGTTATCAATTGTAAGAATGAGGAATAGATTTGTTAGGCTTGCAAAAGCTCTTATAGAAGAAAAAAAACCAGAAAAAGCTATTGAAGTTTTAGACAAATGTGTTGAGCTTACTCCTCGTAAAAAACTCCCATATGATCTGTTTGTTGTAGGCATTGCCGATGCATATTTTGCGTGCAATGAAATAGAAAAGGCCGATTCATTAGTTACTGATTATATGAATGTTTGTGATAGATTATTAACGTATTACTTAAAACTGGATAAACATATTGTCAACGATTATAGTTATGAAATTCGTTATAATTTACAAATGCTACAAAATTTACTGGTTACTTCACGTAACTATAACCAAACTGAGCTTCAGGATAAAATAAATGAAAAGCTTGAATTACATTTTAAGAATTATTCTGAAAAAGTTGGTGTATTATAAGACATAGAAAGAAATTGAGTTAAAAATATTTATTGAATTAAATAGTTTATTATATATTAACTTTTATATTTAAAAAATGACATTAAGTGATAGCGCTCAACGATTGAAAGATATGATACTTAAGGCTATTGAAGATCATAAGCTTACCAGGGACGAATATGATGCAATTCTCCATTTGGCAACAGAAGATGGGGTAGTTGATAGGCACGAACAGGTTTTACTTGAACAATTACAGGACATGATTGAGAATAAGATGGTGAAACTTGTTGCCAAATAATATTTTATTAATTTACTTAAATTTTTGTATTTGACGAAATTACAATAAAAATATTCTTCTTAATTCAAAAAAAGAGAACCGGTTAAAGTTTAAGTTAAAAGTTTACCAATAAATGCTGGCTCCGGCAAAATCGCCATATTGCATGGTTCCAACATATAATGTTGCATTGTCAATAGCACTACCTGTATAGTAGCCTTCTGCTGCTTTGTAACCACTGTATGATTCAACACGATTATACCCATGTGATCGGGCTTCAGTTAGGCCTTCATAACAAATAACCCCTGCATAAGGTGCTCTGATAGCTTGCGGATCCGGATACATTCGACAAACTAGAAGATCAAAATCAACACGAGATACTGGATAAAAAGAAGGATATTCGGCGTGCCATCCTCCTCCATCAACCTGCATTACTGAATAAAAATAGCCAAAGCTATCTATCGAAGTCATTATTAAAATGATAGTGATAACTGCTAAAACATTAATTATTTTTTTCATGATATTTAGAGTTTAAATTAATTATAATAATTAAAATTTATATTAATACCGGTTCTCTTCATATTCTGTTGATAAAAATGGAGTTAATACTTTTATCGTGTGATTTATTAACACATTTTCTTTCTTATTTATAACTCCTTTTTTTTATCATATTTTGCTGTAAGCTCTTTTCATACGTGCCAGAAAAATAAAAGTCTCATCAATATCGCTGTTTAACCATTTTTGATAATTTCAGATATTTTGTAGGGACTATGTTCAACATAATTTTTTCTGGTTCTTTATTTAAATTTTTTGTACGTGCCTAAAAACATAGAATAATATGATACGATACTAATGGTTGCAAACCAAATCTCTAAGAGCCCTCTTAATTGACAGATAAAAAAATTTTGTGAAAAAATTATCGCATTTTGTAGTTTTCTTTCAACGGGTATCTATAATCTTTCTGCTTAACTAGTAAATACGAATAAATATCTAAATTAAAATATTCGTTTATAATAGAAAAAAATATTTATTCTTTCTTTCGTAAAATGTTATAAGCATGAAATTTTACTTGTCAGTGCTTACAAAAGGGTCCTTACCATTCCATTTTCCCCCCTCTGCCAGCACCGTATATAGAGCTTCATGGGATAAAGTTTCAAAAATTGTAAATTCGGTATAATTGATGGCTTGCATATCATCCACAAATTGTCGCTCTTTTGGTAATTCTTTGGCTTCGGGGAAAACAGGTGATTTGTTCCACCACCCAAGAATACCCGGGCCGAAGACAGTAATTCCCGGTTTGGGGCCTAATCCTAACTTTTTAGCATAATCACTTTCCCTGTCGTGAGGATTGTGAACCTGGCGAAATCCTAGTTTAGTGACATAGCTGATACCTAATGGGTTAAGTCCTAGTTTATAATCCATAAGCTGGGCTGCAGCGTCAATGTATTTTTGCTCTTTTGTAAGACTCCAATATAGCATGGGAATGCAAGCGTACTGGGGCTGCCTTACATTATGTCCCCATCCTCCTTTTGCAGAGTTGTTCCCCACCGGGTAAGTATGTGCTTTTAACATATTTATATTGCTGTCTGCTGCAGCTTTAAGTGCTGATTTAAAAAAATCTACAATAGCTTTATCAGTTTGTTTTTCTTTTTCAATAATATAAGAATAAATGTAGGCCGGGTTGTCTAAAAATTTATCATTAAGGGAATATCCCTGAGATACAAATAAATTATACTTCAATGAATCGGCGATTGTATAAAGTTTTTTAACTTGTTTATGAGCCGATTCTTCTCCTGTAAGTAAATATTCTTGTATATAGTAGTAAAGCTTTTCAGGTTCTGCCATATCCGGTTCACTATATTCCATGGCTTTTTTTGCCCGCCGGATCAATTCTGCTGAGTGGGCGGGTTTGTAAGGCTTAAGCAATCGGGCAAGATGCAAAAATAACCCGGCATTACTACAAGTAGCCCGCGGATCAATTTTAACTGTGCCATACTTTAAGGTATCTTCATCCATAGGGGCATCAAATGGATTTGGGTAACCCTTGGTTTCGGTACCAAAATGGATACTTCCATCTTGGTTTTGCAGGTATTCCCATACAAGGGTCCCCCATTCTGCTTCGTCAAGTATATCCGGGATATTGTTTTTATAATTCAAAATATTATATTCTTCATCAAAATCGCCTGGAATATCATATTGTCCATCATAAAAGGTTTGTGGAAAAGCTTCATAAATCATTAAGTTTACAATGGGATTTATTATATGATATGCCCTGCGATCTGCATCACCTGCATCATGATAACCTCCGTAACAACGGAATGATGGTTCAGTTCCTTTAACTTCAACATTGGCTTCACCAATAGGTCCATCAACATCATAAATACGTGTATGACAAGCTTTTTTTCTTATATTAGGTATCTCTATAGGGCAGCCGCAACGTTGAAGATACTGCCCCCTGAATGTTATATATGCCAGTTTTTTTGAAAATTCACCTCCAACACCAAATTGATAAGATGACCCGTATCCTTTAACTACAATTTTATATGGCCCTCCCTCCGGCACACTGGAAAGGTCTATCCGATATACATAGTCACCCGAAGACGCATCATTTCCTAACTCCTGAAGTTTTCCCTTGGCGATAACTTTACCTGAGTACTGGTCATGTACTTCATAGAAAGGTAATTTACCTTCTATTTTATGGCTTCCCCCCGTTCCCAGCCAAATGGCAAAATTGGCATAGCGTGTTTTGGCAAGAGCACTATAAGCTGCCTGGTTGGTTTTTATTGATTCACAGAATACATCTTGTTCCCTAAACACAAATTTTGTTTTTCCATACGGGGTAATAATATTATATTCTTTCCCTTCAATAAATGTTGAAGTCTCAAGATAAATATAATGGTCACATTTATCGGCTTCAGTGGCAAACCGGTATATATTTCTCACAGGATTATCATTTATTATCCATTTACTCTTATCATCAATATTAATTTCATAAATATCGGTTGTATCGCCAGAAAAGAAAAGTACAAGAACATTATTAGCGGCTGTTCTTATTTCCTGCAGGGTTAAGGTAGCATAAGTAGCTTTTATGATAAATATAGCGATAAGGAATAATAAAGCTGTTTTCAGTTTCTGATTCATATTTCTATTTTTCTGGTTTTGATAAATGTAAATTTCAGATAAAGATATTATTTTCAGACAAAATTAATTATGCAATTAGAAAATACAACTATTTTCTAATACCAATCAAACAAGTTACTTTCTTCTACGTAAATGCTTTGGCTTATTTGCTTAAAAATGTTTGAAAAGCCTCAAACTATTTTTGCTTGGAGCATATTGTAACTGAATGATTGGAGACTTGTAGTTTCATAGAGAGCTATGATTATAATTTGTTTTTGGGGCACATCATGTTCAATCCCTGAATGAAAAAGTATTTGGCAAATTTTATTTTTGACGAAATAACTTCTTTAAATACAAGGGGCTTGATGGTAAAACTTGGAATAACAGAATCAGCTATTCAGTTCGATACCATTTTATTTATTTATAATAAAGAAATGTATACTCCGATTATATAATTGAAATTATTGATAGAGAAAGAACTTTTACATAACTTTATACAAAACTTCATGATATTGACATATATAACTGAGAACTAACTAATACATGAAACGAAAAAATAGAGTTGCATCATTTTTTATACCCATATTTAAAAAGCAAGGTTCTTATTCTAAAGAATATTATGAAGGGTTATTAGATAAATATAAAGATGTTTCTTCTTATTCTAATTTATTGAATTGTTTTGGGAAGAAGCAGGGTATATTAACAAACGAAGATATTTCTATCTCAAAAAAATGTGCATTTGGCACGATTAATACAGAATATATTATCAAAAAATTTGGTAAGCCAAATTATAAAATCAGGCAGAACGATCATTTACTAAATATTGACATTTTTTTATACCGGATTTTCATAGGAAATCATAAAACTAAGTTTGAGTTACATTTTTTCAAGGACAATTTGTTTTTTTACAATTATATATTCTCTTATCTTTCTGAAGAAGAAAAAAGTGAGGTAATAAAAATACTTGAAAAAAAATATTTAAACGGAAATAAATTTAACTATTTAGAAGAATATATTGTTGATGACAATCAATCTGTTATTATTATTGATGATAAAATTGACTTTGTTATCAACTATATTTGCTATAAAAATTCTGGTCTTTTTAATAATCTTCCAAAGATTATTAAAATGCTTGAAGATGAAAAGAGGAATGAATATGACAAAACAATTTATGAATTATTTAAAAGATTGTGAAAGACTAATTTTTAAACAAACAATTGCATTAAA
>CAZWGG010000033.1:0-17285 GCA_964633305.1 uncultured Bacteroidales bacterium | reverse complement strand
GTTTTCTTATCAAAGACTTTAAAAAATAGGAGTTTTCTGGCAGGCACTAATTACTTTTTGAAGCCCTGAATTAATGTGCCAAACTCAAGTTTAAATCGTTTTCCCTTCTTTCTCAAACTCCCTTTTTATTCCTTCAAGTATATCTTGTTTCCTTATAATATTTTCATTCCTGTTTAAAGCCATTAAAGAGCTGTAGCGGACTACATTCATAATCGAACCTCCCGAAAGTGTAAATCTTTCTGATATATATTCCAGATCAACAATTTCTTCAAACTCCGACTTATTGCTAAATGACTGCTTCCATAATTTTAACCGTTCCTTTGGCTTAGGCATTGGAAAAGAAATCATGGCTTGTAACCTGCGACAAAAAGCCTCATCAATATTTCCCTTGAGGTTTGATGCTAAAATAACCAACCCGGGATAATCTTCCAATCGTTGCAACAGATAGGAAATTTCCTGGTTTGCATATTTGTCATGGGCATCGCTGATCTGCGTACGTTTTCCAAATAATGCATCGGCTTCATCAAAAAACAATACCCAGTTTTTATTTTCAGCTTTACGAAAAACCTTTTCGAGATTTTTGGCTGTTTCTCCAATATATTTAGATACTACCATAGACAAATCAATCCTGAATACATCTTTAGCAGCCAGTTTCCCAAACAAGCAGGCAGTTAATGTTTTACCCGTGCCCGGAGGGCCATAAAATAAAATTTTATAGCCGGGCTTTAATTTTCTTGACATGCCCCAATCGTTCAAAAGCTTTTCTCCATGCACCAGCCATGCCTTTATTTCCTCAATTTGCCTGAGCGTATAGGACTCGACAACCAAATCACCCCATTCCAGTTGGGTTGTAATAAGCTTTGCCGGAAAATCAGATTCAAAACGTGGTTTTCTCAGTTCACCTGTTGTGAAAAAGTCAAGATAATCATCGGTAAGTAGCAGTTGGCAGCTTTGTTCAGGCTCATTGGTATTGAACTTTTCAATATGAAGAATATTATGGGCAAAGAAGAAATGTTCCTGCTTAAAGATTTTGCTTAATTCAAATCTTTTTTCAATATTGTTCCCGGCCAATATAAAATATGCAGTTTCTAAAGTGGGCAAAAATCCCCCGTGTGAATTCCCCTTTATCCCCCCAAATTCGGTAAATCCCCTGTCGGTATCTTTATTACGCGAAAAAAACACATCTAGTAGCTGGGGAGCTATGTTTGGTAAAAGAGCGAGTAATAGTATTATCCGTTCGTCAAATGTTAACTGGTAATGTTTTATAAAACTTGCATACGGACTTTCTTCATCCGTAAGATCGGGCGAATCATGCTGATAAATGGTTTTAAGGGAAGTTTCTCTTTCAAAATACAGTGCAAACCTTGTATTTACAACATCAGAAAACCATTTTAGTTCTTTTAGAAGAACTGCAGCATTTAATCCTGCCTTTGTATAATATGATGTTTCTATTTCTGTATTTATTACCATTCTACAAAAAGCATTTGACCCATCCAGGGTAGTTTAATTATGGAATAACTCCAGGGTATGTAATTTAATACAATGTCCAAAGTTTTACGTTCAATTTGAAGTTTCCAGTCTGTATCTTGTCTGGTTAATATGCCTTCACGCTGAAGAAATGTTTCCCTGAATGCATCGGGTGAAGTGTTTTTTAATATACTCCAATTCTTAATTACCGAGTTTAACAAATCATTACATTCACTTATTTCATTTTCACTTAACTCAATTTCATTCAATATTGGATCGGTAATTTCTATTCCACATAATATTTTGTTCAAAACAAGGTAAGCTTCAATTGTGCTTGTCTGCTCATTCACTAAAAACTGGCTTATATGAACTGCCTTGTTAGAAGATAGTTCGTCATGAAAACCGTTTTTTTCTATTAGTTTCAAACTCTTAAAAAATGATGAGAAAAAAGGCGCCAATAAAACTAATCCTGCATTAGTAATAAATATGGAAGAAGATGATTCCTCCTTCTCATCTCTCTTTTTAAAATCTTTGCTTTCTGAACGCTTTGTTACATCTTCTGTATTTTTATTAATAGTCTGTTGATCTTTTTTGTCTGAAAGTTTTGAATTATCCTGAAAGTTATCATTGGTGAACGATTGATCATTTTTACCTGAAATTGATGATACATCCTGATTTTTCTCATTGACATGTCCCTTATTTTTTTTGCCAGGATACTCATATAAATTGAATTCCCTTATTATTTGAAGAAAGGCATCTTTAATTTCTTTATCGGTTTGTAAAGAAGAAGAGATTTCAGAAATATAATGCTTAAGTAACTTTAAAAGAAAATGTTTTAAATCTAATGAAAGTTCATTCGATGGTGACGATTTTCCCTTTAATAAATCTTGAACAGCCTTACGTGAACCATCACTCCCCATTTGGTCTAATTCCGTTGAATAGTAATTTGTAAGCAAATCATTTATTATATCGGCTATTTGTTGGTCACTAAGGTTAGCAAATTGAATTTTATCTTTAAAATCTTCAAACAAGATAGTAAAGATTGAGCGGTTATCTGCTTCTGTTTTATTTTGCTTTAGGACATCCTTGGTAATTTTTTGAAGTAACCCGACCGTATTAAACTCAACGTTTCGGTTATTATCCCTTAATTCTTTAAAAATTAAGTTAACTAACTTTTTTACAATAACCCCGGATGAGAATGTGTCGATTGAAATATTCTGACGGATCAAGCTGAAAAGTTTATGCTTATAGAATAACGAAAAAACTTTTTTGTTAACACTTTCATTTTCAGTCTGTAATGTTGTTAATAGCGTTTCATAGAAACTTTTAATAATATCCTTATGCTTTGAAAACAACAGATTGATAATTTTTGAAGTAAAATCATCAGAAAACTGCAACAAAAGACGATTTACTATGGTAGTAGATTTTATTAATAATTCTTTAAGTGAAATGGTTAAATTGTCTTTATTATTTATTGCAAGTATTTTTTCTTCAATTTCTGTTAAAGCAATTGAAGAGGCCCACCAAGGAAAATGACCAAATTCAAGAAAATAAAAAAACAACTCAGTTACACGATCGGATGAATTAACAATTTTAAGATTTTCGAGTTTAACTGTTCCTGAATCATATTCATGGCCAGGTTGAATTAAAGCTGCACTTGTTCGATTATTCTTTACTGCTCCCGGAAAATCTTTGACTGAGGTTTTTGGAGAATAAATTTCAGATTGTTTTACAGTAATTTTTTTTAGTTCATTTTCTATAAGATCAATAATTCTTCTGGGGACATCATTTTCAAGATTAGTAACATCTACAGTACCAATATCAATTTCCAGTTTGTCAATTACTATATGATTATCATCAACAGAAAAGTTTGTAAATATTTTATCGAGCCGGTTTTTTACATCGTGGTTGCAAATTTTGCTTATCCTGTTTTGAATTGAAAAAGCTGACTCCTCATCTTCTATAAAAAGATCTATATTCTGTTTATGAATAATATGTGTGGATAATTTTGTCAATATGTCCCATCCTCCCTTAAATTACTCTTTTCACATTATTTATAAAATCTGAAGGTACGTTACCCTGAACTTCACTTGCCCAACTTTCTATTTCATTACTCATATTAATATCTTTACTCCCTTTAAAAAGACTAAAAGTTTCCTTTATTGTTTCAATGGTTGTATTACTGAATTTCGACGGCTGTTCAACGGCTACTCTTTCCAAATAAGCGAAAGTAAGTAACTTAAGTGCTTCAACATACAATTTCCTTTCTCTACTTGTACTTTCTTCAATCTCATTATTCAATTCATTTCGCAGTTTATTGTAGTCATTATTAAGTTTAACAATATTTATCGTCGATTCTTCGGATAATGCTTTTATCATTGTTGAAACCTTAGAAACAGATGAGCCAGGACTAATATTATCATCCTCAATTATTACATTTATTTCTTCCTTATATTTTTCCATCCTGTAGGAGTAAGATTCGGCTATTTCTTTGGCCTTGGCTGATGAAGCTTCTACTCCTAATGCTTCATATAATTCACTGAATTCTACTTTACTTGTTTTACTTGTTCCTATTTCGAAACGCAAAGTATTATCACCTTTAATTACTTTCAATTTTTGAGAACTTATTGAATACCCGGCTTTACCGGCGTTAAAAGTATATTCCCCTTCCGGAACATCTAATACTACATTTCCGTTACTGTCTGTTTTTTCCTTGTAATTTGTTCCCGGAATACTTACTTCAACATCTGCCACAGGTTCTTTGTTAGCTTTATCAATTACCGTTATAATCACATTATTCAATTTTCCGGCCGTAAATGTTAAATCGAAATTAAGGATGTTTTTTTCTTTCTTTACAGTAATTGATTTAGTTTCAGAATCGTAATTTTCTTTGCCTGCCCGTATGTTAAGTGTTTTTAACGGTGCCGGTAAAACATAATTACCCTCTTCATCTGTTTTCACGCTTATATTCGCTTTTTTCTCCACAGAAACTGTTGCCTTCGCTATAGCATCTCCTGTTTTTATTTCCCGCACTGTACCTGTAACCACACTTATTTCTAAATCCTGGTAATCAATTAAAATATTATGGCCTGTAACATCTTCAATAAGTGTGATATTTTCTTCATTTAACAATATAGATGCATAATTAACCTGTAATTTATATTTACCTGCTTTAACTGATAATGAATATTTTCCATCATTATCTGTTTTTGAAGAACCTGTTACATTTCCTTGTCTATCTAAAATTGATACCAAAGTATTGGGAATAGGGCTATAAGCACCTGCTTTAGCTGTTCTACTGCTAATATCCTGATTATAAGTTAAAAGTACAGTTCCTTCAAGTTTAATATCCCCGGTTTGTGAAACAGCTAAATCAAAATTTATTTCAATTGTTTCCCCTTCTACTATGCTAACAGTTTTTTCTGATGAAATATAGCCTGTTAAACTTGCTGTCAGGGTGTAAGTCCCTTCTTCAATATCCAGTTCATAAAAGCCACTGCTATCAGTAATAGCATATATACTTGTATCTTCTTTTACCGAAACGCGCACGTTTTCAAGGGGTGAACTATTTTCCAAATCAACAACTTTACCACTAACTGTTCCATTTGTTACCAGTTCTTCTTTTATTTTTATGATAAAAATGCTTATTTCTTCTTTATCAACTACTTTACCATTATTATTCGTATCAAGTATATTGTATTCTAAAATATCTTTATAAATACTTATTTTCTTCCCTTTATAAACAATAGCTTTTCTTGGGATACTTGATTCATCTTTTATTGCTGAAATATCGACGTCATACGTTAATATTTTTATTTTTTTCTTACCGGTTGAATCCAAATCATAACTTTTTTCAACAGAACCAAGTTTCCCTAATATAGGTTCTTTTGTTATCTTCCATTCGAATTCAGTTGGGTCGTACATGTCTTCTAACAACTGTATTTCCTGCTGCTTATAATTATTTTCAATATCCACTCCAACAATTCTTAAATGTTGAAAAGCAACCGGGGTAAGTGATTTTATTGCCGGGATTACATTTGTATCTTGAAAATACGCGGAAGGGATACAGAAATCAGCCACTACTTTCCCAGTGTCGTTCACAAATAAATCCTCTGGCAAATTTGCTTCTTCACTTACCCCATTTTCAATTTTTAATCCTTCTTCATCAGGATCATATACCAGGGCAAATGTACCCCCTTTATTCACTCCTGCCAGATGTTCAATACCGGGATGTGATTTTTGAAATTCTGTGAGATTAAAGAATGATAGTTTGGATTGTTGCCTGTACTGATACGAATCAACAATATTCCATATGGTAATATTCAAATAAGTGCCAATTGAAGAAATGATGTTATGAACAATTACTAATACTCCCAGTCCTTTGAAAAACCCTTCAAAATCATCAATTTCATCTTCACTAAATTCCTTAAAATAGTTATTAAGAAGGTTAATACAGATATCAATTATAGTTTTATAATTGTCAATATAACTGGTGTACTTGAAATTCTCAAGGCTAACCGTTAATGATGATAGTAAATCAAGTAAAGCATCATTAAATTCATCAATTGTTTTGTAAATAAAATTGTCAAGTGATTCGCTTTCTGTTATCTTAAACTCTTCGGAGGCAATTTTTTCTTTACTCCTGATATCATTAATATTAATTTTACTTGAGTAAGAGCCCATTATGGTATCAAAGGTTTCGAAAGTCCCTCTTTTTTTGCTTTCACTTACTACTGCTTTTTTTTCTTTAGTATCTCCTTTTTTTGATGCCCTGTATAATTCACCTGTAAGTTCTCCAAGTAATATTGCTTTTTCATTTTCATCAGCATTTGTTAACTTATCAACAAAGCCTGTTAACGAAAAAATTTTAGATTTAAAGTAGATTACCTTGTTACGCCACTCTGAATAGAGTGTTTGTAAATCCGAAAAATCTACTTTATTCTCGGAAGAAGAAATATTGCCGATGTACAGAGGAATAATGTTTATAGGTAAATTATATTTTTGAATATCATTAAAAAGACTATTTAATACATCATTAATATCCATTCCCAAATGTCCTTCAATTCTAAAAAACGGATATTTATCAATATTAAACTCCAGCGGTTTTGTGATAAACTCATTTGTTGAATACTCAAAGGCATTGTAAGAGAGGTTAATTTCTGCACGGCACATATTATATTTTTCATAATTCCAGTACCTGTGTAATGATGAAGATGTATTTTCTAAATCATAATAATATGGTATTGACCGTTCTCCCATTTTTTCTTTTTCGTACCCTTTACAAGGTGTTATTTTCACAGGTGAAACTCCTTCTTCAAGATTTTCTAACAAATCTTCTCCATCCGGTATAGCAAAATTTTCAATTAGTAAAATTATTCGTTTAAATAACCGTTTTACTTCTTCGAGCCTTTTGGCGTTACCATTGTACACGGGAGGCTGTTTAAAAAAGCGCCTGTAGATCGATGGTTTATAATCTTCATCGGGGATTATTTCGCCAAGCATGAGATGCCTTGGAAATTCATCAGTATCACAACAGCAACTGGCCATTAGTTGAAATGCTTCCGAAACAAACTCGTTGTATGCATCTGTTAAATCTTTAAAATAGCCGTAATAATATTGTATGCCTTCAACCGGTGTTCTTGATCCGGGAGCGTCATTTAAGCTCAGGTCATCTATTGTTGATTTGAGTGTAGTAAAAGCATTTTCTTTTTCAGTTGTGGTTACGGTATCGCTAAGTAGCGGTTCATATAAAAGATATGCCTCATTAATGCTGCTCTCAATAATACTGCTACCGGTAGCCGCAGAAGGACCAAAAAGAGAATACTTGATCGCATTAATATATAATGCCTCCAATTCATCATAAGTTACGGAATCGTCCAGTTCAAGTATGTTCCCTTCCGTGGTTTCATAGGGCCGTTTAACCTTGAGAAAAGAAAGGTCATATTTTTCATATATTTCATTCTTCAAATCATCTTCATTAACAATGCTCGTATCATCTTTATATTCCTGGTTGATATACTTTATTAACTGGGCAAGGTCTGATTTATCTATCAGTAAAACTTTTATATCAAATTCTTTCCAGGTTCCCCGTTCATCACAATTCACATTTGAACATGTGTCAATTTCTTCTTCAGTGTAATCAAGATAAAGAATTACAGCCATATTGCCGGGAGTAAAAGATACATCGCTTAAGGATGTATCACTTGTAGAATTGGTGAGCTCAAACAAATCATATAGAGTGTTGGTTTTATCTCCACTACTATCCCGGGTATAAAAAGCATCATACTCATCAGAAGGGGTAAAACTTTTAAAGTGGGTAAAGCTCAAATCGTTTTCCGGAAACAAATACAGTAAATATCCTTCCGATGATATACCACATCCACTGGTAATTGTAACCGTTCCGGTACTATCCCATTTAACTTCCAACCCACAAACAATTCCTGTACCTATTAACCTTATTCTTGTTGACCTATCCTGGAAATCCAAATAGTTCCTCAACGTGTTCAGATGATTATGATTGAGTACCTGGTTAGGCTTAAAAACGGGGTATTTGTTAGTTTCTTCCATGTTCAAATGGTTTAAAATTGTCCAAGACTTGTGTATCCTAAAATGACCGGGTTATCTGATTCTTTGCAATCAAAAAGTTCGGCTTCAGGATATACATTTCGTAATTTTATTAATACACTAATTAGTTGATTATTGTAATCTCTGAGTAAATCTGTATTTTGATCTTCCTGTGGCTTTGCATTTTCTGTAAGCCAATTTTTATATGCACTTTCAAATTCACGCATCTGGTAACAACTTATCCAACATATTTTAACTCCAAGGTGCGCGGGGGTTTCTTTCCTGAGTGTTTCTTCAAAAAAGGTCCTGAATTCCCTTTTTTGAAATCGCTGTGGCCAATAAGGAATAACAACAGTTAGCCGAAAAGAATAAGGATCGAATTCTTCTTTACAATCATTACATTTTGCCTGAATAGGCAATAAATTATAGCCCGTATCTTTTGGCCTTAATAAAACATGTTCAATTAAATGGAACCCTTCATTTTCACAACTTTTTTCAGGACAGGCCAATTCCATTATTTTATTTAAATGGGCCAGTGCCTCGCTATATTCCTCAAAATCTGTGCTTTCGGCCAATTTTACACTAGTGTTGTTATAAACATTTACAACAAATTTCTCGCTTGCGGTTTCTTCAAGCTTCAGGCATTCTTTTGTTAATAAAAGATTGTCAATTTCATTTGCCGCTGTACCTGCTTCTCCCTCACTGGAGTATTTTACCGAAGATGTTAAAACAACTGTGCTTTCCTCATCTTTTACTTCTACAATATGCTCTGTTTCAGTTATAGTTGAAACCTCAACCTGGTAGGCCGGATCACATGCCAGTGAACGCCTGGTTGAATTTTCAATTCCTAATAAAGTTGAAATTCGCGCTTCCAAGCCCGAAATATTGTTTGTATCCCACACATCAGGTACATTTTCAACTAAAGCTCTATAATTAAAAGCTTTGCCCCTGTTATAACTGATATTAGGATAGTTAGTTAAAAATGTTTTTTTATCTTCAATAATATCTTCATCAGCTTTGCTACCGTATAACGTGTGCATTAAAAGTGTATAATCGGTAAATTTTTCTCCAAACCTTGCAATTAAATGATTCAGGAATCGATGACGCCGGTCGATCCTGGTTGTTTCACTTTCTGCAAATTTCTGAAGGTTTTCAGCATAATCACTTTTAGTATCTTCCCAATCTTCGGACTCACTTTCCACAAGTAAATCTTTTATGCCGGGAGTTTGGTATAAAGCTTGTGTAAAATAGGTTGAATCTTCAGCATAACTTACTGACAATAAATCTCTCACATGAGACAATTGTGCCAGATAATTCGCGAGCAACTGATCATAAAACAATAAATATCCTTTCAATTGTTTTGCTTGTGCTTTTCGCTTTTCGGAAACCGTGTCCGGAAGACCATACGATCCAATTCCATAGGTGATAGGAAATTCTTCCTGGATACTGGTGTAATCTTTAATATCTTTATATGTTCCCTCTGAAAGTTTTAAATCATCATTAATCTTTTCCAATCCTGTTTTTTCTGCTAAAAGTTTCAAGAGTTCAAATTTCTCTTTTACCTTTTCTTCATCACCAACAAAAGGTAAAATACCCTTATAAAAATTAACGACCGATTTTTCTAAGCTAAGAAGGGGTTTATGGCCGGGGGTTAATTTTAATAGCCATGGCTGTCCTTCAGATGCAGGATTGCCAGTGCTGTCATATTTAGTCAAGATAAGCCTTTTTACTGCTTTTACCTCTTCAATGTTCATAATAATCTGGTATAGATCGGAAACATGAATTTCCTGGGGTAAAACAGATTTTTCCAATTCATCATCATCAATAAATCCATTATCTAAGACCGGCCCTTCAAATATTTCTTCACTTTTTTTCTCTTTATCTAACATTTCTTCCAGCGTGTAAATGTTAACTGCAGGACTTATAAACTGGTGTACCCGGAAATAAATCTCTGCCTTTGTTTCATCTACATCAGACTCAGCGTCTATCTCAATATCCACACATATTCCAATGGGTTCTACCGGTATAATGCTAATATTTAAAAAGTCTTCAGCCAGGTTTCTTGTACTATTAAGTTTTGCTGATACAGCTTTAATAATCGGGTCTGTTTTATCCGTGTCTGCAGGGTCTATTTCATCGTCTAACTCAATCCAGACATTATATAATCCTTTAAGGGATAGTTTATTAGGCTGTTCGTCTAATGTTAATAAACTATCTTTGCATTTTATATAAATATCTTTTTCAACTACAGTTGCAAGCTCAAGCCATGCATTTTTCACTTTATCAACGTCTATCAATACTTTCCTGTAATCATTCTCGGTAACAGGACTGCATGTTAGTATTTCTTTTGCAGTAAAAAATTGTGATTTGTATGAAGATGAATCAGATTCAGTTAACAGATCTTCAATTTTAAAATTAGTCCGGTATCCTAAATCGGTAATAGCGTAGCATAAGACTTCTAAAATTGTTATCCCGGGGTCATGAATGTTATAATCTGTCCAAAGTTTATTTCCCAGTTTTTCAATATACTTCAATCCTTCCTCCCTAAGAAATTCATAATCCATATCTTTCAGGAGTGGTTTTTCTTTTGATATGGTTAATATATCTGCCATTTTATAAATTTACTGTCCCGGAATTTATTTTGCCCGGGGATGCATTTTATTGAGTAAAATATTTTATTTGCATACTTGTATTTAATTTATTTATTGAACAACAGCCTTAGTCCATTACTTCTATTACATGTTCTAATCCATTTGTTTTCAGTTCTACATTTGTAGTAATTATTGATCTGGCCCTGCTGCATTCAATTATTTCAACCTCTGTTTTTTTATTTTTGCTGTCGACCATGTATATTTTAAAATCCGTCAGGTAATCCACATAAACCAGTTTTTCAATAAAATGCAGGATAACCGATTTGTGCATGCCGTTTCCAAAGTCGATAGCAGCCGTGACATTGTAAGCCCAAGGAGACAAGAATTTCTTTATATCATTATTTAATTCCTTTTTATATTGTCCTTTGTCATAGTTTTTGTAGAATTTCACCTTAAGTGATACCATTACCCTTTCGTAATACGGATTCACAACCTGTAATTCGGGTATAGCCGAACTATTTTTAATTTTACTTCTTATTGCCGGTGTATTATACTTAGCCAGAAAATCTGCAATATCGCTTAATGTCCCAACATCTACTTTTGGTTCATACAAATTCACTGCATTTTTATTTCTCAAATCAGGGATTACAACAACCATAACATGACCGGGGGCATTTTCATAATCTTTCCCTTCTGTTTCATTCGTATATGTATGATTAATACATTTTACTTTATATATTGATGGAAATTCATTTAAAACCAGGTGTTCATAATCCCATAAGGTAATTGCCCTGTTTTTATGCCGGAGCCTTTCACTTACCCGTATATAAAAATTGTCTGAGCTTTCACTGGTTTTTCCTCCAAATGATGCATAAGGTTGTGATATACTTTTTATTCCGGGATCAGTCTGATCTAATTTACCAATTGTATCAGCGGCAAGGGCCGTTTCCAAATGAGTGTCAGAATTTTTACAGTTTTTATAAGTTGCAACGGCAGCCTGTGCTTTGACATCAATTAAATCAGGCAATGCATCAATATTTTCTTTAATGCTTCCTTTTATCCAATAAAGCGATTTGTCAAGAATTGTATTTCCTGAAGTGATATCTGAAGGAAGAGAAAATTTGATAATCCCTGATTTTACCAGTGACTTTGTTGTATCCTTTAAAATTTGCGGTTCTGTAAAATCTATCCATTCATTTTTTTTAAGGTATTTCCATTTGACAGTTGGCAATGTTTTTTCCGGATTTCCGGATCCTTCATAACCCTGGAACAACAGGGATATATTTTGGGAAGCTTTGGCATCTTTAAGCCCAATATAAAGATTTCCAATACTTTCATAAGTGCTATACAAAAACTTAGGTAACAATGTAATAGGATACTTGTTTTCCTTTAGGTTAGGATGTACTTCTTTATGGCCAAAGGGAAAAACCTGAAATGTTTTTTCTATTCTTTTTTTAAAGACAGTATCACTTACACTGTTTTTAAGGTTTATTTTAATTGAAGAAGAATAGTTCAAATAAAGGCTTCGGATGTTTGGGGTATAAGGTTCATTTGGTAACGTGAGGTTTGTTAATTTCGAGTTTGTGTCTACTGCTGACAAATCAGTTGGTTTTTCGTTTGCAAGCCTGATTGATTGAAACGTGTAAATATCGTTGTACCGGCTATGTTGAAAATCCATACCTGCGAGTTGAACCTTAATAAAACCCCGTTCGGTTGTGTCATTAAATTCTTCTAAATCAAGCAATCCTTCATAACGCGGGTAATATTTGTTTTTTACCTCATTAAAATTAATAATTGATATTGTTTTGTATTGATCAGGTATTGTTTTACTTGCTTCTTTTCCCTCTTCCTTCGTTAATTCTTTCCCCAATACCTCTTCTATTTTTGAAGTTTTCTTTTCAGCACTTTTTTTCAATTCTTGCAAATTATCAGATATGCTTTCTTTAGAAATTAAATTTCTATACCCCGATAAACTTTCCCTATCTGATAAATAATTGAAGTATTCAGAATCAGACATTTTATAGTATAATATGTCCGGATCATTTTTCCCGGGTACTTTAAACAGTGATTGCATTTTTGATTCGTCCTCTTCCAGGCAATTCCAGCCTTTATTATACAGGTAAGCTAATTTGGCCTTAAAACTATTTTTATTTATCGTCAGACCATCAATTAACCTATTTACTTTATAATAGGTGAAAAAATCCCTGTCCTCAGGTAAATCGAGCCAATCAATCACTACCTGGAGAGAATCCAGGCTTTTACTAAATACTTCATTGCAGCCAATATAAAAGTTTGATCCTAAAATGGGTTCGGGGCCGAATGGTAAAAAGGGTTTTTCTTTTTCAAAAACGGAAAAATCATTTTGGATTATAAGGTCCCGTATACCTTCGCATTCTACTTTAATATCAATTTCTTCTATTTTGAAATTCTTAAATAAGTCATAACCGTATTTTTTATCTTTAGACCCTTTTGAGATGCTGTTCGGATTATCATTCAACAAAATTTGAATCATGGGCCATTTCGTATCATAATCCCCTTCTAACACGGTACTGTCAAATTCAGTTATAGCAGGTACGTCATTTTTTAACCTTATTTCGAATTTTAATTTACCGGTTTTTACCCTGCTCATTAATACTTTATACCCACTACTATCACCGGAAGACGTGGATGAATATTGGGATAATTCATACCATTGTTCGTCTGTACTTAGTTTAATCTTAAAATAATTTGTGCTATTTGTTATATCTTCAAATTTACCCGATAGACTGCTGTTAAATGTAATTGTAATTTTTCTGTCCCCCTCTTTTAACAATAAAATTGGAGATGTAATGGCAAATCCTATTTCTGCATCTTCATTTTTTTTACTGCCAAAAGGTTTCCAGTTTTTATCACTGTCTTCTTCAAAATCTGTTCCTTCTCCATCGAACGAGTTTGCTTTTGTAGCGGCATATATTCTATGTTCATTACTGCTATCTATGTAAATGGTTTTCAACTGGCTAACAGAAGATTGATTTACTGCCATTTCTTCATCGAGCCCATAATATAATTTATTTCCTTGATCATCTTTCCCAGCTTTAAGCAACGTGCCTTTTGAAAGCTTATTGGTAGAATAATTTTTAGCTAACTCGAAAATAACATGTACCTTGTCAGGGATTTCATCATTTTTTTCCAGTTTAAGCACCTGTTTATAATAAAAATCAAGGTGTTTCTTGGTTAATTTATTGATATGGTCCTGCGCGTATTTAAACAGGAAAAGAAAAGAAATAAATAAAGTAACATGAGGAGAATGGTTACTTTCTTTTTGAATAGCGAATTGAAAATATTTATTTGCAGTCTTCTTGATTTTTAAATGGGCATTATATATTTCTTTATACAACTTTTTCAGATCATCAGAAGTAAATGTCGTTGCACTTATATCACTATTGAATATTGTTTCAGTAAGCCCCCAGTAAGTAATATCATAAAAACCTGAGTAATCGTTTACTGTTGCCAGGTTCTTATTGTATGAAATTAATTTAACCAGGGCATCTTGTAATTGTTCTTTTATAATCGCCCCGATTTCATAAATCATTTTAGTAGAATCAGACAGGTAAATTCTCCATGTTTCCGGTTCTTTTATAAATTCGTACAAAAAATCAATAGTGTTTTGGGATTCACCGGCCGGGTCGGCGTCATATTTTGCAAGTTGATCTTCAAATTCATTTTCAACCAATTTCAAATCCTTGCATGACATTAAGGCTAACAACACGGTATCCCCTTGTTCGAAGAACGGTTGCCAATCCCCTTCTTTTTTATTGTCAGAATTATAGTAATTAACAAGCTTGGCATAATCATGGGCAAACGATATAATATCAGCTATTGACCGTTCATCTATTTTTATATATTTCGGCATTAATTCTTTAAGAAGCCTGTCTGCCTGACTAGTGCCGTTTCTTATTATCGGGTATGGTATATCGCAACAATTACTCATGTTAAATAAATTTAGAGCAGCACGATTGAAGTTTTTTATACTTAATTCAACCGGTATACTTTAATCAATGTACTCTTAAATGTTTGTTCCTTCATTTTTATAAAAGGGATACACAAAATTTTGTCTTGAATTAGTATTGCTTATTTTATAATCTATTTTTATTAATAATAATCCTTCTTCCTCCCCATCCGGACTTATGTTAATATTTTCAACTTCTATTCTCGGTTCAAATTGCAGTATTGCATTTTTTATCAAATCTATAACATATGTTTTCAGACTTACCGTAATTGGTTCAAACAGCATTATTTCGAGATTACACCCGTATTTTGGTTGCATGACGCGTTCACCGGGCCTGGTTGATAGAAGAATATGCAAACTGCTATTTATATCATCAGCATCTGAAGTTGTTTCAACTTTTCTTGTTGGTTTATTAAATGTTGGAGGGAAGCTCCATCCTGTACCTATATATTCATACCGTTCAGACATGATCATCCTCCTATCATAACCGTTGGACATCCTAAAATTATAGACCCTCCATGGGCAGTTAAATCTCCCATTCTTGCGGCTGGCATACCTCCGATCATAACTGTTGCGGACCCCAAAACAATGCTGTCAGGAGGCCCAACGCACGTTGCCATGTCGCCAATTCTTGCTGCCGGCATACCCCCAATCATCACAGTTGGGCAACCGGGAGGCAAAATAGGTCCCCCAACATGCGGAACTAACACTGTTAACATCGGACATGTATGCATATCACCAACTCTTGCTGCCATTCCCATATTCAAATATTTTTAAAGTATTTTTTATTAATTAAATTACTCTTTTAATTTATTTGTACCATGGCCCCTTTTATAACCGTATTGCCACTTGCAGATACTTCTGCACCTGCTGACCCTTCTGCTTTGAAATTCATATTAGCTTTTTGTTCAATATTGTTGCCTTCCAATTTAATATCACCACTTGCTTTTAATATTATATCTTTGGCACTTTCAATATTTATCCCGTCTGACGATAGTTTTATGCTATTATCATTTTCGTCAACAATTACAATCCCCCCTTCATCCTCACTTAATAAAACAGAGTTACCGCTCTCTGTTGAAAGAGTAATACTTTTCTCATCATCATTAAACACGAGCTTCATTTTTCCCAGGGTATAAATGCCTTTTTCAAAATTATCGTCGTTTGCTTCTATAGGTGCCGGAAATTTGTTGCTATTCAAAGCTCCAAGTACGATAGGGTCTCTCGGATCATCATTCACAAAACCTAATATCACTTCGTCATCAATTTCAGGACGAAATATCATTCCTCTTTCTTCCCCGGCGAACACGTTACACATGCGGGCCCAATATCCTTTTGCATCAGTAGCCCCATCATCTTCAATGTAAGGAATTTTTACCATTACCCTATGGTAACCTTCTTTATCGTCTTCACCAATCTGTACCACTTTACCTATATGTAGCCCGTTAATAGCAGGTAATAATCCTGCTGCTGGGGTATCATTAACGTCTGTATTCTTAAAAAACCAATTAGGAGACATCCCAAGCTGTATATCTGTAGTCCATGTTCCCTGGAAAATTTGATGAACAACAGCAGATACAAATGCATCGCCATTAAACCTGTCCCCAACACCTTCAAGTGTTACAATATTATTTGGTTTTATATCTGCATATCCTTTAAACCTAACCCTTCCCCTTATTTTAGCCAAACTGCTTTTGATTAACTGGGCATTCGCCCAGGCAACCAATTGCTCAGATTCCATATCACCACCGTGATAAAGTTTATAATCATCAGAATGAATAATACTTGTTAGTTCATCCCTGGTAAAATTACCTTGTTCGGTATACCCCGGATCTGTCCCTTCTTCCTCTAATAATTCTTGGTTAGCAAAATCCCAGGTAAACCCTTTAACACTTGATATTTGATTTGTTGCATCCATTTCGGCCTCGAATTCAATAATTGTAGCCCCATGTCTTAATACAAATAAAGATTCCTGATCCATGCTGGGTGGTACCACAGATAATTTTCCATCATCAGCAACAGCAATTAGCCCATTTGCTTCAGCCCTTGAAATAATAAAATCCCAATCTGTACAATTATATTTTATTAATTCAGGATGTTCAAAAGAGGTATCTTCAACATCGGCTTCCAAACTATATTGTCCTATAATGTCTGTTATTAAATCACTATCAGTTGTTTCTGTGTAGCAAGCACTTTTCTTAATACTTGTCATTTTAACTGCCATGTCTTTACACTCGACTACAAGTGTTGAAGATGATGAATTTATTTTAATCCCATGTTTAATAATGATTCCTTTAAAAAGGGTGTTTTCATCTGAATGGTACCCAGCTTTTATCTCCATTTCTTTTCCCGGGACAAATATATCCGAATCACTGGCAGTAAAGCTTTCCGGTTCAACGCCGCCATCACGAATAATTATTTTAGCCCAGGGAATTCTATTTACCTCTTTGCTTACTATAATAGATAGCACCCCGTATTCCCGGCTAACTTCTTCACCATCTACCAGTAAAGTGTACGTAAGCACATCTGTAGATCGGTCTGCTATGGTACTTTCATCTGCCATCAACTCGTTTTCTTAAAAGGTGGGAACTTCAGTTTTTCACCGGTTTTCAGACTTCGAAAATTCGTAAGGTCATTAGTTTTAGCTACTTCTAAATAATATTTGGGATCATTGT